>JALUBW010000025.1:1279-4274 GCA_027044735.1 Anaerolineales bacterium | reverse complement strand
GATGCCCGGT
This sequence comes from Anaerolineales bacterium, assembly GCA_027044735.1. Classification (GTDB taxonomy): domain Bacteria; phylum Chloroflexota; class Anaerolineae; order Anaerolineales; family DRMV01; genus JALUBW01. The sequence continues at coordinate 4,264 of JALUBW010000025.1, read as the reverse complement.
GCCCAGATGCCATGTATCCGGTGCTCAGTGCTACGGTGTTCCAGTGTTTCCGTTGCACCCTAATTCCTAATTCCTTCCGAGGTACCCCATGCCCCTTGTTTGGGAAGGCTACCGCTTGGGTGGTCGCTACGAAATTCAAGAACTGCTCGGCGAAGGCGGCATGTCGGCAGTTTACAAGGCGTTTGACCACAACCTCAAGCGCACGGTGGCCATAAAAATAATCCACCCACATTTGGTGGACGATGAGGATTTCGTCCAGCGTTTTGAGACCGAGGCGCGCGCCGTCGCCCAACTCAGTCATCCAAACATTGTGCAGGTGTACGACTTTGCCGCCGAGGGCGAACTTTACTACATGGTGTTGGAGTACGTGCCGGGGGAGACTTTGCGGGCAGTGCTTGACCGCTTGGAGGAAAACGGCGAGCGCATTCCACCAGCCGAAGTTGTAAATTTGCTCTCGCAGGTTGCAGATGCCGTTGATTACGCCCATCGGAGCGGCATGGTGCACCGTGATTTGAAGCCCGCTAACATCATTTTGCGCCCTACCGGCGAGCCGGTGCTCACCGATTTTGGATTGGCGCGCTTGATGGGAGGCGCTCGCCGCACGCGCACCGGCATGGTGCTGGGCACGGTGTTTTACATGGCGCCCGAGCAGGTGTTGGGCGAGCATGTTGATCACCGCGCCGACATTTATGCCTTGGGGGTAATGTTGTTTGAAACGTTGACGGGACGCCTGCCGTTTGAGGGCGAATCTCTGGCCGAAGTGATGCAACATCACCTTCATTCCCCTGTGCCCGATCCTCGCGATATCGTACCGGGCTTGCCTCCTGCTTTCACCGAAGTGGTGCAACGGGCTATGGCAAAAAAGCCTGAGGATAGGTTTCAGAGCGCGGCCCAGTTCAAAGATGCTTTGGAAAAGGCCTTGGAAAATGGCGGCAAGCAAACAGCAGAAAGCGCCCTGAAGCAGACCGTGGTGGAGGCGAAGGCAGGGGCTTTAGCGGGCACCGTAGTGGAATCTGCCGTTTCGGCGGGAGCGGCAGACGCAGGTGCTTTGCCCGCTGCTCGCCAAGCGCCGCCATCCGACAATGGCAAAATCGCCTCGGCTGTGAAAAACGCCGCTAAGGAAAGCAAAAAGCCAACTTTGCTCCACATGGCTTCGCTTGAAAGTGCAATGCTGGCCGGAGTTTTTGGCGGCGCAGCCTACGTGCTTTCGGCGCCGGTTTTGCTTTGGGTAGCCGCGGGGTGGTGGGTCATTGCAGTTCTGATTTTGCTTCGTTACCTGCCTGAATGGTGGGCGCTATCACGGACTTACCAACTTGTGCTCGTGAACGAGCGCGGGCATTCCCCACAACACAAGTCAGCGCTCGGTGGGTTACCGTTTCGCTTTCAAATACCTCGGTTGGAATTTCCAAACGACATGGAATTGATGGCGTTTCCGGCGGCGTTGGCAGCGGTGTTGACCACCGGCGTAGGCCTTGCAGCCGTTTTTGGGGCGCCTGCAACTTGGCTCGCACTCACTTGGTTGGTTGTGGCTACGCCTGTGTGGTTTTTCCACCTGCGTTTTTTAGCCCTGAATTTTCTGCAACCGGGAGTGTTGGAGCGCATTCATTTTGGGCATTTTCTGATAGCGCTTTCGCTGGGAGTGGTAGCGGTACCCGGCATTGCCTTAGCCTATAACCTGCCTAATTGGTTGCAGGGCGGTGTTTTGATTCTTTCATTGGGCGCTTTTGGCGTCGGCGGAATGCTCGGTTCGCTGACTTTGATTTTCCTTTTGCGCCGCGCGCTCAGCACTGGCTTGCCGCGCCCTATTTTTGCCCCTCTGGTGTTTTTCGTCAGCCCGCTGGTCGCAGTTTACACCATCTTTACTCTGCTGTTGTTGGATTACCTAAGCCGCTCTGGCCTTTTTATGCCCCCTGTGGTTTTTGTGCTCACCGTGTTTACGGCTTGGGGCATTGATTTGGCAGGTGTGTTGCTTGCAGCGATGGTCTACCAAGGCTATCGGCGGGTGAAAATTCCGTTCAACGCGTTGAGTTGGGGCGTTGTAGATGTTTTTGTGGGATTGGGGTTGATGGGAATTGTTACTTGGAGCATCGGGCTGCGAGGCCAATTGGTGGCGGCAGTTACCGGCATTGGGGCTTTGGTTGGCGGTTTGCTCTTCTTTGTGATAGCATGGAAGTATCATCGGCGCTCCGCGCGGAGCGGACGATGAATTGCTCCAGTTGACCGATTGCGTTTGAAGTTCACCTACTTTTGGAAGGAGGAGCGGCCGTGTCGGACAAGATAGAGTATCGCATTCATGGCAATGACTTGCAAATGGTAGAAATCATCCTTGACCCGGGAGAAGGCGTGCGCGCCGAAACCGGCACCATGACTTTCATGGAAGAGGGTATTGAGATGGAAACCACCACCGGCGGGGGGTTTTTGAAAGGGCTAAAGCGTGCGCTTGCCGGTGAAAGGTTTTTCAGTACAGTTTTTTACAACGCCGGCAATAAGCCTGCCAGTGTAGCCTTTGCCGCACCTTATCCGGGCAGGGTAATCCCGCTGGATTTGAGCGCTGAAAGCGGCGAGTTCATCTGCCAGCGCGACGCTTACCTTTGCTCGGCCAAAGGCATAGACGTGACCATTACCTTTAGCAAGCGGCTTGGGGCGGGGCTTTTCGGTGGTGAAGGCTTTATTTTGGAAAAACTTGTCGGCGATGGGTTAGCGTTCATCCACGCGGGCGGCGCCGTCATTGAGAAAAACCTTGCTGCTGGCGAAACCCTAATGGTAGATACTGGCTGCATTGTGGGCTTTTCTGCCAGTGTGGACTACAGCATTCGCCGTGTCAAAGGCTTCAAAAACATGCTTTTTGGCGGCGAAGGGCTTTTCTTGGCAACGCTGACCGGCCCCGGAAAGGTTTACCTGCAAAGTTTGCCGCTTTCGCGCCTTGCCGATAGGATTATCCACGCCAGCCATTCGGAGGTCGGTGAAGAAAAGGGCATTGCTGGA
>JALUBW010000025.1:0-1179 GCA_027044735.1 Anaerolineales bacterium | reverse complement strand
CAATCCCTACCGCTTTCTGCGTTCTCTGTGGATTTCCGTGTCTTCTGTGTTTCTCACCTCCAATCGGTGAAAATCTGTGTCAACCTGTGGATAATTACCCGACGCAACGACCCACGACCAACGAATTGACGGTTTGACGACTCACACCCAAAAAACGAGTGGCTACATGCGGATTTTGATTGACGGATGGGCTCTTTGCCGCGCCCCATCTTCACCTGCGGCAATGCACACTTGGGGGGCAGTTTTGGCGCTTTCCGAGCAGGCTGAGGTGCTAATTGCCTGTCCAGAAGAGCCGCCCGCGCCGTTGCGCGACTTGCCCCACCACACCGTACCGTATGCGGCAAAGGCGGCTTCACGCCTGCATTGGGAGCAGCGTGCCCTGCCTGTGATGGCGCGCTCGTGGCGCGCCGATGTGCTTTACAGCACCGGCGGCTTGCCACTTTTGGGCAATTTGCGCCGCGTGCACACCCCAGCCCCGGAATGGGGCGAAGGCCCGCGTGGCTTTTACGCCCGCCTGCAGGTTTCGCTCGGCGCCGGCGGCGCGGCGCGCGCCGTTTCCCCTCCCACGGGGTTGGACGCCCCCCCACCGCCTCCCATTCCGCTTTCCGAAAGTCTGCTACCTGAGCCTTTGCCGCCGGAATATGTGCTCTATCACGCGCCGCCGCGCGGCGAGCCGTTGGTGCGCGCCCTCAACGCGTGGTTTGGATGGGCAGCGCGTGGGATCGGCGGCAACTTCCCCTTGCTTTTGCTCGGTGTTGACCAATTGCCCCCCAACCTGCCCAACGACTGGCAGGAAACGCTTGTACCTTACCCTGCCGTGCCGACAACCCTTCTACCGCTGGTGTATCACCGCGCCGCCGCATTGTTTCACCCCGCGCTCGGCGAACCTTGGGGATCGCCGATGCGCTTGGCTATGGCATGGGGCATTCCAGTTGTTGGCTTAGAAGAGCCCGCCACGGCTGCGCTGGTGGGCAAAGCCGCGTTTTTAGCCCCAGCAGACAACGAGCGCGCCCTTGCCGCTGCCTTGGTCACCACCGTGGTTGAGGGCGAAGTGGCCGACGCCCTCAAACTTGCTGGCCTGCAGCGGGTTTCCGGCTGGGATGAGGGCGCTTTTGGAAATTGGCTCGCTCATCTCGGTGCCGATTCTTGAATTTGTATCCACAGAGCTGCACAAATTAA
>JALUBW010000024.1:16301-20179 GCA_027044735.1 Anaerolineales bacterium | reverse complement strand
CCGCACGTGCCATCGTTGCAGCCACGCTTGACGCTGGTGTAGCCCAGATTCCGCAACGCGTCAAGCAGCGAAGTATCAGCCGAGACTTCTACGGCGTGCTGTTTTCCATTTACATTGAGGGTAATTTCCATCTCACAAACTCCTGTAAATTCATAATCCACCGATTACTCTAATTCTCACTAAAAGGAACCACAGAAAGCACAGAAATTCACAGAACACACAGAGTTTTTACAAATTTTCTGTGAAATCTGTGCTCATCTGTGTAATCTGTGGTTTTTCACTCCAGCAAGGCTAAGGCGCGGCGGGCGAGGACAACGGCGACTTCGCGCCGGTATTCGGCGCTGGCGCGGTAATCGGCGGCTTCGTAAGCGGCGTTGCGCGCCGCCTGCTCTGCGCCGGTCTGCTCGGGGCCGTCCATCGCCAAATGCGGGGCATCGCCCCAGCCACCAAGCACAATGCGGGTGCGCCCCGAAGGCCACTGCGCCACAGCAACCACAACCAACGGGCGCGAAAGCGGCGAAGGCGCGACAGTTTCCATGGCAAACTTGACGTTCGCGGGCACGGTGATTTTAGTAATCAGTTTGCCGCGCAGGTGATCCCAGCGGAAGGGATAGAGTTCGCCAAGGGGCAAAACCTCGTCGTCGGGGGCGAAGGTGAGACGGGCGTCAAGCGCCATCATCGCGGTCGCAAACGGCGAAATGCCGTCGGCTGCGACCAGCGTGCCCGCAACGGTTTGAAGCACACGGCGGGTGTAAGTTGTTTCAATATGAGCCGCCTCACGGAGCGCCTTCGGCAAGTCCGATTCCACAACATCCTGAAGGGAAGTGGTCGCGCCGATGTCAACGAAGTTGCCGCGCGTCTTGATGCCGGCCAAGCCAAGGTCTTGCAAGTCCACCACGGCCACATCCTCTTGCGGAATCGCCGGAGGGCGGCTTTGGGCATTCAAAAAAGCCCCGCCTGCCAACGGCACGGTGAACGGCTCTTCCCGCGCCAGCAAAGCAACGGCTTCGTCAATGGTTTTGGGACGATGATATTCCAAATGCATACTTCACTCCTCAGGGTCGCAATGGGGGTAAACTTTCCAGCCGAGAGCATCGGCATCCATTTGAGCAAGTTCCTCTTCGGGCACGGCGAGCAACATACTTTCGGCTTCGGCGAGGGGCTGAGCAGTCGCCGGGTCTTCCTCGGCGAGAAAAACGCCGCCCCAAGCGGTAACAACGCGCCCGCGATCCTTCACCGCTCGCCCAACAAAGCGCAGGGGGACTTCAACAGGAACGTGCTGCCGGTATTTTACCGTAAGCCGAGCGGTGAAAAGCAAACGCGCAGAATCGGGGTCGGTGCCCATCACCGAGCGCCCAACCGCCTCATCAAGAAGAGAGGCCACAATCCCGCCATGGGCTATGCCCGGATAGCCTTCATATTGCTTCGGAATTGTGTACCAAGCCGTAACTTCGTTCTCGGCAGTTTGGTAAAAGCAGGCTTTCAAGCCATAAGGGTTTGCCAAACCACAGACAAAGCAGTGCAGCGAATTGGGCTGAAGGATTGAGCGCAGGTCGGGGCGGACTATTGGACCGGCCGCCTCGCCGTTATGGTGAATAAACGGCGGCTTCATAAGCCCTCCAAGGGGAAATGTGCGCTCTTTGACCGCTCAATCGGCAGAAACACGGATTGTAGAACGGCCAAGCGAAGAGGAAACGGAGACGGGGGCGCGAGCGGCAAATTCGGGGAAAACGTCGGCAACCAAAGCCAAATCCTGCGGGTAATCAAGGTCGCGCGCCAAGCCGGTGCGCCTCACAATCACCACCGGCAATCCCGCCTTTTGGGCCAAAGCCAAATGCTTGTGGAAAGAATCCTCCCCGTAAGCAAATTCTATTGCATCCGGCGGAGTAACGGCCAAGCCGTTAGTGCCAGTGCCAGTGGCGCTGGGGGCAATGGCTAAGCCGCGCGGCTGCGGGAGTGCATCAAGCAAGGCGCGCACGTCGTCTGCGCTCAGCAAAGGCAAATCGGCAGGAAGCACCAAAATTGTAGAAACCAACAAAGGGCGCAAAACGGCAACGGCACGCCTAAGGGCAAGGTTGAGGCGCGAATCGCTTTGCTCTTGCAAAGTGTGTACGCCATGCTCGCGCGCCAACGCCAATGCCGCGCTGTCGCGGCTTACCACAAGCACCTGCTCTATCGCAGGCACTGCTCGCAAAATTTCCAGCGTTCTGGTGAACAAATATCGGTTTAGAAGCGTCCGTTCTTCTACACTGAGCACACCCGCGAGGCGGGACTTGCCCCGCCTCAACGGCTTGACAGGAACCACGGCTACGGTGGTCAATTGCTACTCCTCAAACGCCCAATTCAAGCGGCGGGCGAAGTTTTTACAAGCGCCAAGGCAAATCAGTTATAAATTGGCAACCGACCAATCTTCAACGCTTAGATGCACACCTTCGTCTTCCAACATCCGACCAATCTCCAAATCCAACATCCGCATAACCAGCCCTTCACGAAAACCGGCAACTCGTTGCATAGCGCTCATGTAATTCTGAAAGTAACCTTCGGTTATTATACCGGCAATTACATCGGTAGCACGCTTAAAAGCGCCGAAAACTTGCTCAGCCTTTTCAGGCTCAAAATTTTCTAAGCATTTATGCAAAAATAACTGCTGGACTCGGCTCATCATTCCGAGCATGTAAGGATTAGTAACCTGCCGAGCAATGTGAATTAGGCCAACAGCCCATTGCCTGCGCCAAAACGACTCAGCAAAATTGCCGCGCACAACATCTTCATACCAAGCCTTTAGAGAGATTTCACGCGCAGCCCGCTCCCCCTCCCGAAACACTTTGGCCGTTGGCGGATACGAAAAAAGCAGGTCGTAAAACGCCTGCGCAAATTCATCCTTCCACCCCAAGGTAACATCCGCCGTTTCTCGCAACACCAACGCATCGTTCTTGGAAAATCCGGAAAGTACCATCAAATCGCGCAACACTTTCTCAAGGTCCATAAGAGCATCTCCAAAGCCGGAATAAATTGCCGGTAAATTTTATCACGGCTCTCGCCCAAACCAAGACAAAACGGCGCTTGCCACTTCAATTCGCTTTTGGGAGTCGGTCATCATGGTATCGGTCACAAGCACATGGGGCACAATTTCCCGCACGGCGGCGGCTTGGTCAGCATCAGCCTTGTCAAGCACAAAATGGGAAACCAGTCCGCGGTAATGCTCCGCCACCGCAGCGGCAGAAGGCTTGTAGCCCAACTCGCGGAACATTTTAGCCGCGGGTCCTTTCACCGCCTCGCCGCCGACAATCGGAGAAACCGCCAGCGCTGGCTTGCCTGCAATCGCCTCGCGCACGCCGGGGATGGCTAAAATCGGGTCAATGCTCACAAAGGGGTTGGAAGGGGCAATTAGCACGGCGGCAGAGGCTCGTATGGCTTCAAGCACGCCGGGGGCAGGACGGGCACTTTCCGCGCCTGCAAAGCGAAAGCCGCGCACCTGCGGTTGCCAACGCCTGCGCACAAAATACTCCTGAAATGCTAATTCACCTTCATCGGTGAGGACAATTGTCGGGACGGGGTCGTCGGTGACCGGCAAAACGCGCGCCTTCACCCCCCACGCCTCGCAGAAAGCAGCGGCAATTTCGTGTAGGGGCCGACCGGCGCGCAAACGCCGCGTGCGCTCCAAATGCGTCGCCAAATCCAAATCGCCCAAGCGAAACCAGTCGGGACCACCCAGAGCGGCAACGGCTTCCATCACCCGCCACGACTCGCCGCGCCGCCCCCAGCCGGTCGCCGGATTTTCCAGCCCCGCCAGCGTGTAGCAAACGGTATCCAAATCGGGGCAAATTTTGAGACCAAAATGCTCAAAATCATCGCCCACGTTCACAATCACGGTGAGG
>JALUBW010000024.1:12935-16201 GCA_027044735.1 Anaerolineales bacterium | reverse complement strand
CCGCCGCTCAGAAAAGCCCAAAGGACGGTATGAAGTTGCCGCCAACGGCTCGGCTCTGCTTCCCAGCCTTGGCCGCGCGCAGGCCAGCCGAGGCGGTGAAGCGCATCGTTTAGCGGCGGGTAAAGCGGAGCGGAAAGGAACAACGCCCGCATCACCCCCAGCACGATGAGAAGCACCGCCGCGCCAGCCAAAAGCGCGCTCCCCGCAACCAGCATGTAAAGCACGATGAACCGCACCACCTTGCGGCGGTCGGGCGCTTCTTTCCAACCGTAGCGCCAGAGCAAGCGGAAGGCTTCGCGGAGGGATGGGGTGGGCATAGGGAGGGAGAGAGGAATTAGGGATTAGGGATTAGGGAGGCGAGGAAGGTAGCGGTAGAGAAGGCTTGGCGGTGAACGCCGTGGGCAATTTGGGCGCGGCAGGAGGTGCCGGGGGCAATGACCACGCGGTCGGGCTCGGCAGCGCGCAGGTACGGGAAAACCACCAGTTCGCCGATTTGCATTGAAAGTTCGTAGTGCTCGGCTTCGTAGCCAAATGCGCCCGCCATGCCGCAAGCGCCGCTCGGCACAACCTCAACTGGCACGCCCGCGGCTTCCAGCGCGGCGCGGCTCGCCTCTTGCCCCACAGGCAAGCCATCCGCCGCGGGCGGGCGCGCCTTTTGGTAGCAATGCCCGTGGAGCAAAACCGGCTTCCCTTCCCACGGGCGGGCACCGCGCCACAGCGCCGCCCACCGCGGGTTGCGAACCAAATGCTCGTCAATCAGCCACGCCCGCTTGGAAACAGAATGCGCCAACGGCTCATCGGGCAGTAGTTCGGGAAATTCATCCTGCAGGGTGTAAATTTCCGAAGGTTCGGCGCCCACAATCGGCAGTTTGCCCGCGGGGTCGGCGCGGCGGACGGCATCAAGCACGCGGCGGGCGTGGCGGCGCGCCTCATCCAAAAAACCTTTGGAGATGAACGGACGCCCACCGCCCAGCACCGGAAGCACCGCCACCCGCTCGCCCAAGGCCTCAAGCAGGCGGAGCGCGGCGGCTTCAATTTCGGGCTCAAAATAGCGCGTGAAGGGATCGGGCAGGTAAAGCACAGTCGGGTTTGGGGCACTGTGCGGCCGCGCAAGCGGCTTGCGCGGCAAGGGCAATTCCCGCTGGGGGGCAAGGCGCAAAATGCGAGCAAGCGCCGAACGCACGGGCTTCCAGTTCCCCAAGCGGAGCAACGGCGAAAGAGGCCACAACCACGGCGAAGCCTGCCCCAAATACGCAAACAGCCAATCGCGGACGGGGCGGCGGTGGCGCTGGTAGTAGTGGTGCAAAAACTCATACTTGAGTTTTGCCATATCCACACCCGAAGGGCACTCGGAGCGGCAGCCCTTGCAAGCAATGCACAAATCAAGAGCGCGGTAAGCGGCTTCTTCCGCGTCGGGCAAATGGCCCGCAAGCATGGCGCGGAGCAAATTGGCGCGCCCGCGGGTGCTTTTATCCTCGTCGCGAGTGGCTTGGAACGTGGGGCACATCAAGCCGGTGCGCTTGCGGCAAACCCCAGCGCCGTTGCAAGCCTCCACCGCGCCCACCAAACCACCATGAGCCGAAAAATCCAGCGTGGGCTTCCACCCCTGCGGGCGGTAGCCTTCGCCGTAGCGCAGGTGCGAATCCATCGGGAGCGGGTCAACAATTTTGCCTGGGTTGAGCAAGCCCTTAGGGTCAGCGGCAGATTTGAGTTCGCGGAAAAGGGCGGTAATCTCTTTACCGAAAGCCGCCGCCAAAAACTCAGAGCGGGCGATGCCGTCGCCGTGCTCGCCGCTGGGCACACCACCGAGCGAAATGCCGGCCTCCATCGCGGCTTCGGCGAGGGCGCGCAGTTTGCGGCGGTCGTCGGGCAATTTGAGGTTCAGGATGGGGCGGATGTGCAAGCAGCCCGCCGAGGCATGGGCATACATATCGGCGGTAACTGAAAATTCGCGGGTGATTTCGCGTATACGGCGCACATATTCGCTCAAGTGCTCCACCGGCACGGCAATATCTTCCATGAAAGAAACCGGCTTGGCGTCGGGGCGGCGCGCTGCCAACAGCCCCAAACCCACCTTGCGCACCTTCCACACGTGCGCTTGGGCTTCGGGGCTCAGCGCCAAATAGCCGCCGTTTGCCACCGCGCGCGCCTGCGATTCCACCTGTGCGGCGCTGTCGCCCGCAAATTCCACCGCGAGCACCGCCTCGGGCTTGCCTTCCACAAAATCCACCAGCGAAGCGTAGGCGGGGACGGTGCGGGCGCTTTCCCAAATGACGCGCGGGATCAACTCCACCGCCGATGGGCGCGCTTCCAGCAAGCGGAGCACGTCATCGCAAGCCGCCTCAATGCTGGGGTAAGGCAAAACGGCAAGCGCCGTGTGGCGCGGTTTGGGCACAAGGCGGAGGGTGAGCGCGCTCATCACCGCCAACGTACCCTCCGAACCCGCCAAGAGCGCCTGCAAGGGAATGGCGTTTTCGGGCACGGGCGGGTAGGGCAGCGCGGGGTCGTACCACTGCGGCGGCGCGGCGGGGCTCCACGGCAAAAGGTAAGCAAGGTTGTAGCCCGAAGCGCGCCGCCAAACGTGCGGCCAGCGGCGCTTGAGGCTTTCGGCAGTTTCGCGAGCGCGGAGCGAGCGGGCAAAATCCAACAAGCGGGCAGTGGTAGGATTGCTTGGCGCGGCATCGGGCGGAAGGGGGCGCAGGGTGTCGGCAGAGCCATCGGCGAAGAAAACGTCGGCGCTGAGCAAATGGTCTGCCGACATGCCGTAGCGGATGGAATGCGCGCCAGTGCCGTTGTTGGCGACCGTGCCGCCAAATGTAGCGCGCTCGGCTGAAGCCGGGTCGGGGCCAAATTGCAGGCCATAGCGCGCCGCGGCGAGATTGACCTCCTGAAGCACAACGCCGGGCTCAACGGTGGCGGTGCGCTCTTCGGGGTTGATTTCCAAGATGTGGTCTAAATGCCGCGAAAGGTCAAGCACTAACGCCTCGCCAACTGCCTGCCCTGCGAGGCTGGAGCCCGCGCCGCGCGGCAAAATCGGTATTCCGTGCTCAGCAGCGAGCGACACAAACGCACCCAGTTCATCGCGGTTGCGCGGCACGCCCACAGCGAGCGGCTGAATTTGGTAAATTGACGCGTCGGTGCTGTAAAGGTAGCGCGTTACAGCATCATCACGCACATCCAAGCCAAGTTTACGAGCGGAGGAAAGGAAGTTAGATAACATGGCAAGTAGTTAGTGAATTGCGAATTGCGAATGGCGAATGGCGAAT
>JALUBW010000024.1:0-12835 GCA_027044735.1 Anaerolineales bacterium | reverse complement strand
AAAAGGCGCAAGGTCGGCAAGCCGACCGCGGCGGTCATGTGCCTCACTTGGCGCTTTTTGCCCTCGCGGAGCGTGATTTCCAGCCATGAGGTCGCGCCGTGCGGGGTAACGGGCGGGTCGCGCGGCGGCAACGGCGGCGGAGGGATGGAGCGCACTTCGGCGGGTTTGGTGCGCCGCCCGCGGACAAACACGCCTTCGCGCAGACGGGCAAGTTGCGCCTCTGTTGGCTTCCCTTCCACCTGAACCCAGTAGATTTTGGGGAGTTTGTAGCGCGGATGGGTAAGCCTGTGCGCCAAAGCGCCGTCGTCGGTCAACACAAGCAAGCCCTCCGAGCGCAAATCCAGCCTTCCGGCGGGGTAAACGCCGGGGATGGGTATAAACTCCGCCAGCGTGGGGCGCCCATCGTCATCGGTGAACGCCGAAAGCACACCATAGGGCTTGTTGAAGATGAGAACCGCCATCCGAAGCCTTCACAGCGCCCAAGCGAGCATAATCCCAATTGTAATCACCAGCACGCCGAGGTGCAAAAGCAGGTTGGTTTCCCCCACCCAACCGGGGACGAATTGGAGCACGTAGTTGAGCAGCACCAATCCCATGCCCACAAGCGGAATCAAGCCCTTGCGGTGGGCTAAAAATTCCGAGGTCGCGTCTAAAAAGCGGTTTAGGCGGTCCATGTTCTCTCCAGAAATAACCACAGATTGCGTAGATTGGCACAGATTTTTTAAGTTCTTCGTATTCCTGATTGACTGACAAAACTCTGGTTGTAGGCTAAATCTCTCCTATCCCCCGCTGAGCCTTCGCTTACGCTCGGCTCATCTGCCCCCTTCCCTCCCTTAGTAAGGGAGGGAAGGGGGTGGCTCTGGCGACGCATAGCGTCGCCAGAGCGGGGGTAGGGAGAGATCAAAAATTTTCTGTAAGGCTATGCGAAACCCGCGGTTGTTCGTCCTTCACGATAAATGAGGCATAGCGCGCCAGCAAGCGGCCGGGGAGGCGGCCGGTGATGCGCACGCCGCCGCGGTGATGCTGGATGCTTTCCACCTGCCCCATTTCGTGAAAGAGCGCAATCAAACCGCCCTCCGAGTAGGGCAATTCAACCGTAACCGGCGTGTAGGTGGCGTAAAGTTTGTCCGAAACGGCTTTTAGCAGTTCGGGGATGCCGATGCCGCGCAAGGCTGAGATTGCCACCGCGTCGGGGAAAGCCTCCAAAGCCCTCCGAGCATCCTCGGGCGAGGGGAGCAGGTCAATTTTGTTGAGCACGGTGAGCACGGGGATGTGGTCTGCGCCGATTTCGTGCAGGGTTTTGAGCACGGCTTCAGCCTGCGCCGAAGCGTGCGGGTGTGTGATGTCAATCACGTGGAGCAACAGGTCGGCTTCGGTGATTTCTTCAAGCGTAGCGCGAAAAGCCGCGACCAGCGCCGTTGGCAATTTTTGGATGAAGCCCACCGTGTCGGTGAAAAGCGCAAGGTGTCCGCCGGGGAGTTCCACGCGGCGCGTGGTCGGGTCAAGCGTAGCAAAAAGTTGGTCGGCGACGTAAACGCCCGCGTCGGTAAGGCGGTTGAGCAGGGTGGATTTGCCCGCGTTGGTATAGCCAACCAGGGCAACAACGGGCAGGCGGTTGCGCCGACGGCGGGCACGGTAGCGTTGGCGATGAGCGCGCACTTTTTCCAATTCGGCGCGCAATTGCGCCATGCGGCGGCGGATTTCGCGGCGGTCAACCTCCAATTGGCGCTCGCCGGGGCCGCGCAAGCCCACGCCGCCCATCCTGCCGGCGCGCCCGCCACCGCCGCCGGTTTGCCGCGCCAAGTGAGTCCACGCGCGGGTCAGCCGCGGCAGGCGGTATTCGTACTGGGCAAGTTCAACCTGCAAAGCGCCCTCGCGAGTGTGGGCGTGCTGGGCAAAAATATCCAAAATCAACGCCGTGCGGTCAAGCACCCGCACCTTATCGCCGAAATAATTTTCAAGTTCGCGCAGGTGGCGAGGCGAAAGTTCATCGTCAAACAGCACCACATTCGCCTCAAGTTCCTCCACCAGCGCCTTCACCTCCTCCAGTTTGCCGGGGCCGATGAAGGTTTTGGGGTAAGGGCGGTCAAGGCGCTGGATTGCCTCGCCTACTACCTCAAGCCCCGCCGTTTCCGCGAGGCGCGCCAATTCCCGCAGAGATTCTTCGGGCGGCAAAAGTTGGGGGCGCGACCGCAGCGAAACGCCGACCAAAAAAGCCTTTTCGCGAGGCGGTTTCGTGGGATGGGTTACTTTTTCAGCCATGCAACCAGCCGTTCCATTGCCTCCTTCAAGGCATCGGTTTTAGTTCCAAGCGAAACGCGCACATAGCCCTCGCCGTGAGCGCCGAAGACCCTGCCCGGCGTCATACTCACACCGGCTTCCTCCAACGCCCGCGAGCAAAACGCCTTGCTGTCGGTTTCGCCCTCCGGCAGCGGATACCACACGTAAAGCGAAGCCTTTGGCGGCGAAACTTTGATGCCCGCCGACCGCAGCGCGCTTACCACAATATCACGGCGCTCTTGGTAAATGGCGTTGCGCTGAGCAATCCAATCCCGAATGCGGTCATCGGTCAAAGCCACAATGCCGCCTTTGAGCACCGGCTGGAAGTGCGAAGTGTCCACTTGGCTTTTGTAAACGTGGACATGACGGACAGCGTCGGCGTTCCCAACCAGCATACCCAACCGCCAACCCGCCATGTTGAAGGCTTTGGAATGCGAATTGAACTCAACGGCTACATCTTTTGCGCCGGGCACTTCCAAAATGCTGTGGGCGCGATAGCCGTCGTAGGTAACATCGGCGTAGGGGGCGTCGTGGGCGACGAGGATGTTGTGCTCGCGAGCAAAGGCTATCACATCCTCAAAGAAGGAAAAGGGAGCAACCGCGCTGGTGGGATTGTTGGGGTAATTGAGCCAGAGGATGCGGGCGCGAGCGAGCACATCGGCAGGGATGGCTTCCAAATCAGGCAAAAAGCCGTTGCTTTCCAGCAGGGGCATGAAATAAGGCTCAGCACCCGCGAGGAGCGTGCCGCTGCGGTAGGTGGGATAGCCCGGGTCGGGGATAAGCGCCACATCGCCGGGATTGAGGATGGCTTGGCTGAGGTGGAACAAGCCCTCCTTGGAACCGATAAGCGCTAAAACCTCACGCGCGGGGTCAAGTTCCACACCAAAGCGCTTTTTGTAAAATTGTGCAACCGCTTGTTTGAACTCGGGAGTGCCGCCGTAAGTGGTGTAACTGTGCGTATCGGGGCGGCGGGCTTCTTCCACCAGCGCCTCAATCACAAAATCGGGCGGCGGCATGTCGGGCGCACCGATGTCAACGCGGATTATGTCCTTGCCCTCAGCGCGCAGGGCGGCTATGCGTTGCCCCAATTGGGCGAAGAAATAAGCGCCAAAACCGGCTAAGCGGTCAGCAGGGGGAACTTTCACGATGATTTGCCTCCTTTCCACGGTGGCGATTTTAGGTAAGAAGCGATTTTTAGAAAAACTCCGCTCTCATCACCTTCCCCCGGCGGCTCATCGCGCAAGGGAAGCAGCACATGAAAAGTAGAGCCGGGCAAAGTATGCTCATCTCTGCCGCGGGATTCAACCCAAATAGAGCCCCCATGCGCCTCTATGATGCCTTTAGCAATGGGCAACCCCAAGCCGGGGCCACCGCCTTTGAATTTTATCTTGCCGCTGGAATGGGTAAGCGGGCTGCCGCTGTGGCCGAATTTATCAAAAATGCGACGTTGATCTTCCAAAGCAATGCCAATACCTGTATCTTTTATCACAACTTCCACAAATCCCGGCAAGAGTTTCCCGTCCACCGTTATTCTGCCGCCATCGGGAGTGTATTTTATGGCGTTTACAAGCAAATTCCTAAATGCCTGCCGCAAGCGCAGCGCGTCGCCGAAAATAACGCGCTCAATGCCGGGGAAGCGCCTTATGTGCAAAGTGATGCTACGCTCCGAAAGAGCAGGCGCCAATTCATCGGCAAGCGATCTAAAAATTTGGTCCAGCCAAAAAGGCTGAAACGCCAGTTTCAACATGCGGTTGTCAATTAGCAGAATATCTATCAAATCATCCACAATTTCGCGGATGCGGCCGGTGCCGCGCGAAACTCCCTCAAGCAAAGCAAGCAAACGTTCCTGCGCTTCAACGGGCGCCAATTCAAGAATGGCCTCTTTGAGCATGGCCGAGTAGCCTTCTATCACAGTAAGAGGCGTTTTCAATTCATGGGCAGCCAGCGAAACAAACTCAGATTTAGAACGCTCCAATTGCTGAAGTTCCTCTTGCAAATGCTCCAACTGGGCAGTGGAATGTTCAAGATGAGCGTGCATTTCCTGGGCAGCAGCGTATTCCACCATGTGCACAAAATAGGGCTGGAGCGCCATCAGCAGTTCAAAAGCCTCACTTGGGGGAAAATGGGCGTGCAGGAACTTCATAGTGGCCGTGAGGATTCGTTGCAATACCTCAATTACGCTTGCTTTTTCGGATTCCAAATCGGTGATCGTTTGAGACCAAACCCAATTGTGCAAAATAGAGTCAACCAGCGTAGGTTCCCCCGTTCTCACCGACTGGAGCAAAAGGCCGTAAAAACGCTCCATCTGAGGTCGCAAACCAAGGGCAGTAATTTCATCATCAGCCAAAGCGGCAACCACCGCCTTCAGCCATTCTTCGCGCAAGGGTTCTAACAAAGAAACTGCGTCCATAGCACCCATAGTTTACGACAGGTAAACAATTTTGCCAAGCAAAGAAGGAGCGCAACCCCAGAAGGCTGCTTTAGCCACCTTCACATACACCCCAACGCACTTCTCTACCCTTTCTTTTCGCCGCGCGCCACCCGCTCCACCTGCTTAGTGGCGGGCGCTTCCAAAAGCGAGCGCAAGTCATCCACCACGTTTGCCTCGGCCACCACAGTCAATCGGTCGCCCGGCAACAGCACCGTTTGCCCAGTGGGGATTATCAATTTGTGCCCGCGCTGAATGCGCACCAAAATTGCTCCTTTAGGCCACTGCACTTCAGCAACTTTTTTGCCTGCCGCAGGCGAATCCTCGTTCACCACAATTTCTAAAACCGGCGCATCCGCCAAGGCCTCAAGCATCACCTGCTCGCCGCGGTGGCGCAAGCGAGCGCGGCGAGCCAAGCCAAGTTCGTATGCCCGCAAGATGGAAGAACGGTTAATCCAACCGATTAAACGGTCTGGATGAGCAGGGTCAACCACCGGCAAGCGGCCAATGCCGTGTGCGCTCATCTGATAGAGAGCCTCTTTGATGCTGTCATCGGGGTGAACCACTATCAGATGCCGCTGGCAAAATTCGCCAACCGGCCTATCAAGATTGGCAGGGTTTTTCTCGGCGGCACGCTGCACATCTTGCAAAGTAATTATGCCGATCAAGCGCCCCTCATCGTCCACAACCGGCAAACCGTGGACGTGAAATTGGTCAAACATGGCCGCCACGGTGCGCAAGGAAAGGTTGGCACTCACAGTAGCGGGCAGTTTTTCCATGACCTCGCGAACTTTGATGGCTTCAAGCACGTCCACATCGCGACCACGCTCAAGCCGGATACCGTCGCGCACAAGGCTAAGGGTGTACACAGATTCCGGTTGGAAAATTTGGCTGATGAGAATGCTGATCGTGACGGCAAACATAAGAGGGAGCACAATGCGATAGTCGTCAGTCATTTCAAACAAAAGCATGATGGCCGTAACAGGGGCGCGAACGGTGCCTGCGAGCACGGCTGCCATGCCCACCAAAGCAAATGCCGAGGGCGACAGTCCCAAACCCGGGAAGATGCTATTCATGGCCGCACCATAAGCCCCTCCTAACGCTGCGCCCAAAAACAGCGATGGGGCAAACACGCCGCCGATAAAACCAGCGCCCAAACTCAAAGCCGTAAAGGCAATTTTCAAAACCACCAAGAGCAAAAGCAGGCTCACAATGAGGTTGCGACCAGCCAAAATATCGCCAACGGCTTCGTAACTATCGCCCAAAATTTGTGGGAAATAGACGCCAACCAAGCCCAACAAAGCACCAACGAGCACAGGAGTGAGCCAGCGCGGCCAGTGCAATTCGTGGAAGAAATCGTGTGCCCAGTAAATGGCTTGAATGTAAAAGACGGCAACCGGAGCCGCCACAAGCCCCAAACCGAGGTAGAAAACCAACTCAATTGGGCCGTGGTAAGCATACAATGGGACGTGAAAAGCGGGCATAGAGCCGACGACGGCGCGGGTCAACACAGCGGCCATCACAGCGCTAAGCACCATCATCCCAAAGGAAGAAGCAAAAAACTCGCCCGAAATAATTTCAACAGCAAAAAACACCCCCGCAATAGGCGCATTGAAAGCGGTGGCTATGCCAGCAGCAACACCAGCCCCCACAAAAACACGGGTTTTTTGATCCGAAACATGGGCTTTTTGCCCCAAAAAAGAGCCCACGCTCGCGCCGATCTGCACGCTCGGGTCTTCAGGGCCAACCGAAGCACCCATGCCCAAAGAAATGGCCGCCGTTAGGGCTTTGAGCGGCGTCTGCTGGTAACGGATTCGCCCACCCGCAAGCGCTACCGCCTCCATAACTGCCGATACCCCGTGGCGGCGTTCCTCATTCAACCAAAAATGCCTTATAAGCCCAACTATCATACCGCCGAGTACCGGCACAAGAGCAATGCCCCAGCGCCCAAAATGCGCCGTTAGGTAGCCGCCTAAGTCTTCAAACGAAAGGGCGTAAATCCAGCGAATGACTTGCTTAAAAAACAACACACCGGCGGCGCTTGCCAAGCCAATTATGGTAGCGCCCAAGGCTTGCAAAAGGTCAGTATATGCGGGGTTGGTTACAAAGCGACGGGGCAACAGTCTGGAAAACATGGCATTACCTTTGCAAACTGAATAAAAACACTACCACGCACGAAATCTTCATCCGCGCATGGCGGCGCAAACTTTCCCCATTATAGCACTACGCGCTTGCGGTTGATGATATAATCTCAATCGGCAAACTGCAATCTTTCAGGCTAAAATACATGCGGAGAGGTAAATGGAACTAACATGGCACGGGCATTCATGCTTTAGGCTAACCCAGCGCCGCAAAAGCACCATAGTCACCGACCCATACGACCACAAGGCAGTGGGTTACGCCCCCTTGAAACTGAGAGCCGACGTGGTGACGGTGAGCACCGATGCCCCCGGGCACAATTACATCAAAGCGGTAAAAGGCGCTCGCCACATCCTGAACGGCCCCGGGGAATACGAAATAGGTGGCGTTTTCATAACTGCCATCAGAATAGACGGAAAAAAAGGACACCGAAGCGTAATTTTCGCGTTTGATTACGAAGACATCACTATCGCCCACTTGGGCAACCTAAAAAGAGTGCCCACCCAATCGGAATTAGAATCGCTCGGGCGTGTGGATGTGGCATTAGTTCCGGTAGGCGGCGGGGGCGGGCTGAACGCTTCCCAAGCCGCTGAAGTGGTTAGCGTGCTTGAACCATCAATTGTGATTCCCATGCACTACCGCACACCGAAGGAAAAAATGCCTTTGGAAAAAGTGGACGCATTTCTCAAAGAGATGGGAGCAGAAAACTTAGAGCCTCTTCCGTCGCTCAAATTGAACAAATCCGACCTGCCGGAGGAGGTCAAGGTAATACTCTTGGAGGTAAACTTGCCATAGGCAAGGAAGGAGGGCGACGGTGACGGAAGTGAAAGTGCTTTTGACATGGAACATACGCCCCGAACGTGACAGGGAATACTTTGAGTTTTTGATAAAGCGCTTTTTGCCCGAAATGCAAAGGCTTGGGCTACAACCAACCGACGCGTGGTTCACGGCCTACGGTGAACCGCCGCAGGTGTTGACGGCCGCGCTCGCACCATCATACGAAGCCGCGCGCTCAGTGCTACACTCTGAGCGATGGAGGCGGCTGGAACAAAGGCTATTGGAATTTGTGACCGATTACCACTACAAAATTGTACCCGCCAGAGAAGGATTTCAACTATAACCCCCAAAATCAACAACAAAAAGGTCGGCGCTCGGCCGACCTTTTTGCTTTACATACTCATTTCTCCACTTTCAAAGGCGCGGCGCGCTATTTGACGCACTTTGTGTATCACCCACAGGCCAAACGCGAGCATCCCAAGCACCCCGGCAACGCGCACGCTCATTGCCAACTCGCCGGAGCGCGTCCACAAAAAATACCCTACTCCGAGCAAGAGGGCGATCCACAATGTCTCGCCGAGCAAAACAGCGCCTAAAATTTTGCGCCAAGGGACGCGCGCAATGCCCGCTGCCAGCAAAGCAGGCACGCCGTTGAAGGTGAACTTGGCTAAGAGCACAAAACCAACCGCCCTTTTGCGAATGTACTCTTCCAGTGCGGGCAGATAAGGATAGCGCTGCTCAAATCTTTTGAACCATCGGCCGCTGCGCTTTATCCATGCCCCAACTTGATACCAAAACACATCCGCCGCTAAATTCGTAAGAACCGCCACCACAAAAGCCCCTTTAAGCGAAAACCCACCACTTGCCGCCAGCACGCCGCCCACCACCGTCGCAGTAGGTCCTTCCACAAAAACTAAAGCACTGAACAGGGCATAGCGCAATGATGGGGGCAGCGTGGCAAGCGTGTGCAGATGTTCCATAAAACAAACTCCTCAGCGGCGGGGCAAAACCACGGTAAATCCCTCTACCGACTCAACCCGCACAAAAGCGCCGTACAACTGGTTTAAATTTGCTTCGGTTATGGCCTCTTTTGCGGGAGCATCTACGATTATACTCCCCTCTTTCATCAAAAGCGCTCTATCGGCAATCACAGCAGCGGATTGCGGATCGTGGGTGGTAAACAACACAGCCCGCCCTTCATCGGCAAGCGAGCGCAGCAGGGTTAGCACTCGGTAACGGTTGCCCAAATCCAAGTGGTTAGTAGGCTCGTCAAGCAAAAGAATAGGCGCTTTTTGCACCAAAGCGCGGCCGATTAAAACCAACTGGTGCTCGCCTCCGCTCAAAGCAGTGATTGGCTTATCGGCCAGCGGCTCTATGCCCAGTTTTTGAAGAGCAAGAGCCACTTCAGCAAGGTCTTCCGGTTTTGGGGAAGCCAAAAAGCCTAAATGCGGTGTTCTGCCCAAAAGCATATACTCGGCTACACGAAACGCGAAGAGGGTTTGTTCCCGTTGGGGCACAAACGCAACAGCCTTTCGGCGCACACCCAATGCAGGGCAAAGACGCACTTCTCCACCTTGCGGGCGATAGAATCCCAGCAAAAGACGGAGCAAAGTTGATTTACCGGCCCCATTTGGTCCAAGCACAGCAACAACTTCACCGCGGGAAAGGGTGAGGTCGGCGTCCAAAACTGCCGGTGCGGCGGCTTTGGGATAGCGGTAAGTCAACGCGCGCGCCTCTAAGGCGTAACGGCATTTCACGGTTCAACCTCCTGCCCTTCGGAGGCAAGCAGGACAACAAAGGCCACAGAGCCCAACAATGCCGTGATAATGCCAAGCGGGATTTCGCCCACCGTGATTGTGCGGCTCAAGTCGTCGCATAGCAAAGTAAACGCCCCGCCCAACAGCAGCGAAGCGGGCAATGAGGAACGGCCATCTACGCCGTAAAAGCGGCGGGCTAAATGCGGGATCATCAGCCCCACCCAAGCGACAATTCCGCTAAGCGAGACGGCAGCCGCCACAGCCACAACGCTCACCACAAGCAAAAGCGCCCGCTCACGCCCCGGCCGCGCTCCTAATGCAAAAGCAGTATCGTCTTCCAACACCAACACGTTCAACCGCCAACGAGCGAGAAAAAGCACGCCAAGGCCTAACAAAGTGGCAGGCAAAATTGACAGCAAAGCGCCCCATCGCGTTGCCCACAGCCCGCCCAAAAGCCAAAAAACTATTTCGGGCAGTTGGGTGAGGGGATCAGCAAGGTATTTCAAAAGCCCCACCCCGGCCGAAAAAAGCGCCGAAACGGCAATGCCAGCAAGCACCATCCGCAACACCCATCCGCCATACCGCAAGCGGCGGGCAAAAAGGTAAGTAAGCCCCAAAGCCGCTAACCCAAACACCGCCGCCGAAACCTGCACGGCAAAAGGGTTGGAAGCAAAGTAAAGGATTGCCAAGGCCGCGCCGAAGGCGGCTCCTTGCGAAACACCTAAAAAGCCGGGCTCCACCAACGGATTGCGGAAGAGCATTTGCATTGCAAGGCCGGCCGCCCCCAAAACCGCGCCGAGCAATAAAGCCGCAAAGACGCGCGGCAGGCGCAGCGTGAGCACAAGGTCTAACGCCAAGCGGTCGCTAAAAAGTGCGCGCGGCGGCATCCAAGGCGGAGAGGGATAACGGCCGATAAACAGCGAAGCCAACCCCAGCAAAAACACCGCCGCAAGCAAAACGAGCCATTTGAACGTGCGGCGCTCTACCATCCCAATTTCGCCCAAACCACCTTCAGGCGGCTTTCGTCAAAACCGTACAAAGTGCGATAAAACTCGGAAACTGCCGTCCGCATATCCAACGACGCAAACAAATCCGGGTGCATCTTTTTTGCCATCCACTGAGCGCCCAAAATCCAGCGGGTATCGGGCTGATCCCACGAAATGAAATCCGCGGGGATGGGGTAAACCTTGCCATCGCGCACGGCTTTCAGAGCACCGGCAAGCCTGAGGGAAGTAAACTTTTTCACCGCATCTGCGGGCGGGCGTTGATACGAAACCACAAAAATAACATCGGGATTCCACGCCGCGATCTGCTCCAATGGGATTGGCGTCCAGCCGCTGCCCTGCGCACTGCCCCAAACCGGCTGCCCGCCCGCTAAAACGGCCATGCGAGTTTGAATCCAATTCTTGGGAGGCACAGCATAGGCACCCCGATTGCCGCGAATTCCAGAGCGCAAAACAAGCACTTGCGGTTTAGAAAGGCCACCGGCAGAATCAAGCGTTTGTTTGAGAAAATCCATTTTCCCTGCAAAGTAATTGGCAAGGGCATCGCCGCGCTTTTCTTCGCCGAGCAATTTGCCCAATTCCCGCAATTCGCGCGGGTATTGCTCGGGCGCCTCTAAACGCATGGTAAAAACCGGTATGCCCAATACTTCTAAGGATTTGCCGAGTTTGGGGTAAAGGAAAGATTTTATGATGACTAAATCGGGGTGGAGCGCCGCAATTTGCTCAGGCCCGACTTCGCGCGCCAAAACCGCTTTCTTCTGCGCCTCGGGGTCAAGCAGTTTGAGGAAGTCAAGGCTCTGTTTGCCTTTTGTAAGGGCAACCACGCGCTGCGGCGCATCGGGGAAAGCATAGAGGGCATCGGCAAGCAGAAGGGAAGCCTTGCCCGCGAGCACAATGCGGCGCGGCGGCGATGCAAGCGAAACCACGCGCCCAAGCGCATCCACGGCTTGAACAGAATTAGAAGGCGTCCCCGACGTGCTCGGCAACGGGGTTGTATGAGGAGCGAGCGAAGAAGTGGAACATGCCACCAATAGGTAAGGCAAGAGCGCGGCCAAAGCAAAGCGCAGAGAAAGGCGGGGCATCATTCCACCTCCCGCTCCGCGGGGAATTCGGCTGTGCCCGCGGCGGTGAGTCGCTCCACCTTCAACTCGGCTTCGGTGAGCAGGCGGCGGCAATGCTGAAGCAAGGCTTGGCCGCGGGCGTAAAGCGTTAGGGTCTCTTCAAGCGTGCCCTCGCCGCGCTCCAAAGCCTGCACCACGCTTTCCAACTCGGCAAGGGCTTGCTCGTAAGTCATCTCGAAAATATCTTGAAAAGTTTGTTCGGGCATTGCAATCGCTCCTATTTCTCACACAGTGCACACGGAGAACACGGATTTTTTCTCACTTCTCCGTGCCCCCCGTGTTCCCCGTGTGAAGGAATGCTGATGAAACCACCTCCGCGTCAACCTCGCCTTCGGCAAGTTTGATGTGGAGCAAAGCGCCGGGCGGGGCTTGTTCGGGCTTGCGCACCAGTTCGCCCGAAGCAGTGGTAACAACCGCGTAGCCGCGCGCCAAAATCGCCTGCGGATTGAGCGCCTCAAGGCGCGCCGCCAGCCCATCCGCCCTGGAGCGCTCCAAGGCCAAGCGGTGGCGCACGGCATTTTCAAGGCGGCGGGCGATTTCATCAAGCAACTGCGCCTGCGAGAAAACCCGCGCCATCGGCTCGTGGCGCTTCAGCGTAAGTTCGTAGGCAACAAGTTCGCGCCGCCAGCCTTCCAACCGTGCCTCAATGCCGCGGCGCAGGCGCACCTCCAGCGATGCAAGATTGGCAAGCAAATCGGTGCGGTCGGGGACAGCCAACTCGGCGGCGGCTGTGGGGGTTGGAGCGCGGCGGTCGGCGGCAAAATCCGCCAGCGTGAAATCGGTTTGATGCCCCACGCCGGAAATCACCGGCGCGGCAGAGTCGGCAATGGCGCGGGCAACGTCTTCGGAGTTGAAAGCCCACAAATCCTCAAGCGAACCGCCACCGCGCGCCACCAAAATCACATCGGGCTGAACGCGTTCGTTCAGGGCGCGTATTGCCGCGGCAATTTGCGGCGGCGCGTCGTCGCCCTGCACCAAAGTCGGCGCGAGCACCACCCTCACTAACGGAAAGCGGCGGCGGAGGGTGTTGAGAATGTCCCGCAAAGCCGCGCCGTGCGCCGAGGTTACCACGCCGATAATCCGCGGGTAGCGCGGCAGGGGGCGCTTGCGCTCCTCGGCAAACAGCCCCTCGGCTTCAAGGCGGGCTTTCAGGCGCAGGAAGTCGCGGTAAAGTTCGCCTTCGCCCGCGGGGCGCATCATTTCCACATAAAGTTGGTAGCGCCCGCCTGCTTCGTAAACGCGGATGGCGCCGCGCGCTTCCACCTGCTGACCATCGCGGGGCAAAAACTCACGCCGTTGGAGCCGCACCTGCGTCTTCCACATCACGCA
>JALUBW010000023.1:2159-6212 GCA_027044735.1 Anaerolineales bacterium | reverse complement strand
AAAGCGTGTAAAGCATAAAACCGCAGATTACGCTGATTAGCACAGATTTTTCTGTACAAGCCGCGCAATCTGCGGTTTCAAAACTCAATCGTTTTGGCGGTTTGCCCGACGTAACGCCTCACGACCTAACGACTAACGAACTTTCTATTTTCGCCCGCGCAGGCGGGGGTCTAAGATGTCGCGCAGGGCGTCGCCCACCAAGTTCCACGCAAGCACAAACAACACCAAAGCCGTGCCCGGATAGATCACGATGTACCAATACTGCCCCAAGTTGGTGATCCAGTCGCGGGCGAATGAAATAAGTTGCCCCCAGTCGGCATAGCCGACCTCGGCGCCGACGCCGAGAAAACTCAGGGCGGCAAAACTGAGCACGTAAGAGCCCATATCCATAGAGGCTACTACCATTGTGGGGTAGATGGAATTGGGCAAGATGTGCTTCAGCAAAATGCGCTTGTCGGTAGCGCCCAAAACCTTGGCGGCGAGCACAAATTCCCTTTCTTTTACCGAGAGGATGTCGCTGCGGATGAGGCGCGCGTACCCCATCCATCCAAACATGATTAGGGCGATTGATGGTGGTATCAGGCTTTTTCCCATCACGGGGGCGAGGATGGCAGAGAGCGTCAGCGCCGCCAGCAGGAAGGGGAAACTCATAAAAATATCGGTGATACGCATTATCACCATGTCCACGGCGCCGCCATAATACGCCGAAATTGAGCCCAAAAGTATGCCCAGCGTCGCCACGGACAAAGTGATTATCAGCCCCACTTTGAAGGCCGTGCGCGTGCCCCAAATTACGCCGTAATAAATATCCCATTGCCCGCTGGCAGTGCCCATGATGTGGACCCAGTGGTCTTTGTGGGTGATCGGCTTCCACCAGAACGGCAAGGGGGGCTGGCGGACGCGCCATTCGCTGCCGGGGGGCTTGGGATTGGGGCTGAAGCCATCGCGAGGGATATGGTAGGGGTTGGAGTGGGGGCGAGGTGGTGCCAGCACTGGCGCCGCTAAGGCAATTACGAGGAATATGCCTAACAAGATCAAGCCCGAAAGCGAAAGTGGGTTGGTGAGCAACCCTTTCAGCATCCGGTAAAGGTCAGGGCCTAAAAAGCGCTCCAAACGCCCGTGTTCTTTTTCCATGATTTTAGTTGTTTCCTCAGAAGCCATGATAACTCCTCAAAGTCAAGATAGGTGTGTTTACTTGGTAGCCTATCTCGCTCTGTTACTCCAGCCGCACGCGCGGGTCAATGTAGGCGTACATCACATCCACAACGAGGTTGGCGAAAATCAGCAAAGTGCCGCTAAATAGGGTAAGGCCAAGCACGGTGACGACGTCCAAGTTCAAAGCGGCGTCTGCGGCGGCTTTGCCCATGCCCGGATAGTTGAAGACGGTTTCGGTAATGACCACGCCGTTCAGCAAGCCTACCACCATCATGCCGCCAATGGTTACAACCGGCATGAGGGCGTTGGGCAAGGCGTGGCGGAAGATGACGCGGCGCTCGCTCAAACCCTTTGCCCGCGCCGTGGTGATGTAATCTTGACGGAGCACTTCAAGCATGGAGGAGCGGGTAACGCGCAACAGTAATGCCCAGTTCAAATACGAAAGGGTGGTGATGGGCAGGATTAGGTGCTTGAAAGCGTCCCAAAATACATCCAGCCGGCCGTTTAGCAAGGCGTCAAGGGTTATCATGTAGGTGTAATGGTGGAAGTGAGGGGAGCGGATTACCGAATCCGCCCAGTCGGAAATGCGCCCCGGGGGGAACCATTTGAGTTCGGCATAAAAGATCATCAGCATCAATAGGCCGAAAACGAAGGTGGGGAAAGACCAGCCTAAAATGCTGAAAACGCGGGCAAGTTGGTCAATAAATTTGTTGTGATTGACGGCGGCAATTACGCCCAAAATTACGCCGCCGAGGATAACCGGAAGGACGCTCCATAAAGCCAGTTCAAAAGTTGCGGGGAACCGCCGAGCAATGATTTCAATCACAGGCTCCGAGGCCGTGCGGGAATAGCCGAGGTGCCCGAAAATGATGCCGCCTTCGTGTTTGCCGGTTTTTTCATCGGTAACACCCACCAGCCAGCGCCAGTATTGTACGTAAAAGGGCTTGTCCAGCCCGTATTTGCGGATGACGCCTTGCAAGACGCGTTCGTTGCGCGGAATGTCGCGCACGTAGAGCGCTGAGCGCTGGGTGGGTCCTAAAAATTGCAACATTAGGAAAATCAACACCGTTACCCCGAAAAGTAACAGCGGAATCATCAACAACCGCCGCATGATGTAATTGAACATCCTGCAACACCTCCAAAAGGCTCAGGAGCGGACAGCCGCCCTTGAAAATGCCATTTTCGGGCATGTGGCGACAACTCGCCGGGTAAACAGAGGCGGTTGAAACTGCACCTACCGTTTACGAAGTCGCCCTGCGGCGACTTTTTTTGGGCGAGGCCAATAATGACTTAGACTCTATCCGAAAGATAATAGTGATGGTGTCATTGCGAGCCCCGTAGGGGCGAAGCAATCCCCCTTTTACTGGTCAGGAGACTGCTTCAGCGGCATAGCCGCCTCGCAGTGACACATCCGCGAGAACTTTCGGATGGGCTCTTATGCACTCACACCGCGCAGGTAATTACCAACCTTCTCACCATGCCAGTGCGTAGTGCCTAAGGGGCAGCATTTCGCTTGTTCTGCTTTTGGGATGAGGAAATAGGGGCATGTAGACCCCTATTTCCTCATTGAACTCCACAAGGGCTGGGGAGCGCCCTAAGAGGCGCCCCCAACCCTTTGCTTACTATGGTTTACTTCTTGATGGAGTAGAGATAGTAGAAGTTGGGCGCAATCGGGTTGTAGTACCAGCCTTGCACCCAGCGCTGTTCGTAGTGGCGGCCGGTTGCCACAGCCAAGCGGATCGCCGGGGCATACTTGTAGTCAAGTTCGGTGAGTTTCTTGTAGATTTCGGCGCGCTTGGCGGGGTCGGTTTCAGCCACACCTTCGCTTACCAGTTTCTGGAACTGGTCGTGGATGTCTTTGGGCATGTTCTGACGCCGTGCGTAGGTGCCCACCGTGAAGGGCTGAGCCCAGTTGTGCGGGTCGTGGATGTCTTCAATCCAGCCGCTGATGAACATGGGCAGGCGACCAGCGCGGTAGGCGTTCAAGAACGCAGGCCACGGCAGACCAACGGCTTCAATCTCAAACTTGGGGTCAATGTCGGCGAAGTCGGCTTGCAGGATTTGCGCCACGGTCTGGCGGGTCACGTTACCGCTGTTGTAGGCAACCTGGAAGCGGAAGCCTTTCTCCCAAACCTTGCCGTCCCAAGCCTGCTTGAGTTCGGCGATGCACTTATCCTTGTCGTAGGTGTAGTGCGGCCCGTTGGGGTCGTAGCCGATCATGCCCGGGATGAGCGGACCGACGTTTTGCACACCTTCGCCGTTCAGAGCGTCTTTGATGAAGGTGTCCCAGTCAAAGCAGTAGTTGAAGGCTTTGCGGACGTGGATGTCGGAGAAGAAATCAGGCGGAATGCCTTTGCCGTCAAGTTTGCCGCTGCCAATGTAGGGGTTGCCGCCATCGGTGTTGATCTTGAAGTTGAAGAACACGTCGGTGCGGACAACGGTCGGGTAGCCCTTCCAGAGGCGGAGCGGCTGGTCGGGGCTGTCGGAAGGCTTGCAGTCAAAGTCGCTCTTGTCGGCGTTCCAAGTGCAGATTTCGCCGACCAGCGGGTCAACCTGCGCCACGTTCTGCCGCGGCACATCGGCAAAGTCGGCGTCGCCGGCTTTCAGCATGGCGAAGCGGGTGCCCCATTCCTTCACGACTTTGATGACGACTTTCTGGATGGACGGGCCAGTCGGTGCGCCCTTCCACGCAGGCACGTTTTGCTCGGCGCGCCAGTAGTGCGGGTTAGCCTTTAGGACGATTTCCTCGCCTGGGGTCCAGTGGTCAAGGATGTACGGGCCGGTGCCGTTTTCTACCTTGCCCAGCGGGGCGGTGGAGTCGTCCACACCGTAGTAGTTTTGCCAGTCGTCGCAGGAGCCATCCCATGCACCCTGCTTGATAGCCCATTTCTTGTCAAT
>JALUBW010000023.1:0-2059 GCA_027044735.1 Anaerolineales bacterium | reverse complement strand
GAATCTTCGCTGCACATCACCTCCTTTCTGCTGAGTTTGTTTTGGGGTTAGACCATGTGGCAAGCCACCCAGTGCCCGGGCGAGACCTCGCGCCATTCCGGCTCTTTTTCGGCGCAGAGGCTGGTCGCTAATGGGCAACG
This sequence comes from Anaerolineales bacterium, assembly GCA_027044735.1. Lineage (GTDB taxonomy): Bacteria > Chloroflexota > Anaerolineae > Anaerolineales > DRMV01 > JALUBW01. The sequence continues at coordinate 1,919 of JALUBW010000023.1, read as the reverse complement.
GGTGCGGAAGCGACAGCCGCTCGGTGGGTTGACCGGGCTGGGCACGTCGCCTTGTAACACTATTCGTTTGCGCTCGCGTTCCTTTTTTGGGTCGGGAATCGGCACTGCCGATAGCAGTGCTTGGGTGTATGGGTGCAGTGGATGGGAGTAGAGTTCGTCGCGGTCGGCGAGTTCTACAATTTTCCCCAAATACATTACTGCTGTGCGGTCGGAAATGTGCCGCACCATACTTAAGTCGTGAGCAATAAACAGGTAAGTTAGGTGGAATTTGTCTTGCAATTCCTCCAGCAGGTTCACAACTTGGGCTTGAATGGATACGTCCAGCGCTGAAATGGGTTCGTCCAACACGATGAATTCCGGTTGTAGGGCTAAAGCGCGGGCAATTCCGATGCGCTGGCGTTGACCGCCCGAAAATTCGTGCGGGTAGCGGCTAACAAATGATGGATTGAAGCCTACCAAGTTGAGCAACTCTGCCACCCGCTCTTTGCGTTCTTTGGGCGTGCCGATGTTGTGGATATCCAGCGGCTCTTGGACGATTTTCCCTACCGTCATGCGTGGGTTGAGCGACGCGTACGGGTCTTGGAAAATCATTTGCATATCGCGGCGGGCTTTACGCAGTTCAGCACCTTTGAGTTTGGTGAGGTCTTTGCCTTTGAAGTAAACGCTGCCGGAGGTTGGACGGTACAACTGCAACATTGTGCGCCCTGTGGTGGACTTGCCGCATCCGGATTCTCCCACCAGCCCCAAAGTTTCGCCAGGGAAAATGTCAAAAGTTACCCCATCCACCGCGTGTACGGCGGCCACTTCGCGCTGGATTAGCAACCCGCGGCGAATGGGGAAATGTTTTTTGAGGTCGCGGACTTCTACCAAGGGTTTTTGGGTTTGTGTATCGCTCATCGCAGTTCCCCTGTGTCTATGTCAACCCAGCAGGCCAAACGACGACTGTAAGCAATTTCTTCCAGAGGCGGGCGCTGTTCGTAGCAGATTGGTTTTGCGTATTTGCACCGCGCCGCGAACGGGCATCCACGCGGCAGCGAAATCAGATCAGGCGGCAAGCCTTCAATAGTTTCCAACTTTTCGCCCGGGCTGCCGTCCATGCGTGGCAATGATTTCAGCAGCGCCTTTGTGTAGGGGTGACGCGGATCTTCGTATAGGTCGTCAACCGGTGCGTCTTCCACTATAAAGCCCGCATACATCACAATCACGCGGTCGGCAAGGCCGGCTACAACGCCAAGGTCATGAGTTATCCAAATCAGCGTCATGCCGATTTCATCGCGCAATTGCTTCATCAAGTCCACAATTTGGGCTTGGATGGTTACGTCAAGCGCGGTGGTAGGCTCATCGGCAATCAGCAGGGAAGGGTTGCAGGCTAAAGCCATGGCTATCATTACGCGCTGGCGCATGCCGCCCGAGAATTGATGGGGATAGTCGTCTAACCGACTGCGCGCCTCGGGAATGCCTACCATTTCAAGCAATTCAACCGCGCGCTCGCGTGCCTCTGCTTTGCTCATCCCCAAATGCAATTGCAATGGCTCAATCATTTGGTAACCGATTGTGAGCACCGGATTGAGCGACGTTAACGGGTCTTGGAAGACCATCGCAATTTGTGCGCCGCGGATTTTCCGCATTTCTGATTCGGGCAGTTTGAGCAAATCCGTCCCTTTGAAGCGCACACTACCGTAAATTTTGGCAGGCGGGGAAGCCAGCAGGCGCATGATTGAGAGCACCGAGACGCTTTTGCCGCATCCCGATTCGCCCACTATGCCCAATGTTTCCCCCTCGTGCAGGTTGTAGGTGATGCCGTTGACGGCGTGGACGATGCCCTCTTCGGTGTGGAACTCGGTGCGTAAGTTGTCCACTTCAAGGATGACTTTCTGCGAGTTAGCCAAGATCACCTCCGCGGGGGCGAAAGTCCTCTT
>JALUBW010000022.1:2711-6219 GCA_027044735.1 Anaerolineales bacterium | reverse complement strand
TCGGTGGTGAAGTCGGGGCCTATGTACGCTCCCATGCCCAGCATGGTGCCCCAGTCCATCAGGTCAAATTCTTGGAAGTAGCCTTTTCCCTTGATGACATCGTCGTGGGTGTAAAGCACATCGCCGTTGGCGGAGACCACCTGCTGCGGAATGGGGGGGACTTCCCGTTGCAAGTTGGCGGTGTAGTAGATCAGCGCGCTCACCATGAAGATGGCGATGATCCAGAAGGCCGTGTACAGGCCTTTGCGGCTCATGAACTTGTCAAGCATGTTTTCCTCCTTGAGTTGGTTTGGAAAGTAGTGTGGGGTAATCCGAAACTTGAGGGCAATAGGCGCGGTTTATGGACCTCTGGGGTTGTAGAGGCGCGCTTTGCAAAAGAGGGCAAGATTGTGAGGGGTTGAGCGTCGCCGGTGTGGTCTGTGAGGCTTTTTCCCCCGGGCGGCGCGGGCATGATTTTTTGTAGCGGGTTGGCGAGGTCGTGGTTTGGGGTAGGGCAGTGAGTGAAGAGTGGTCACGGCTTGTCCCTGATGAAAGAAAAGTAATTGCAAGGCGCCGTTTCTCGCACCTCACGAACGTGGTGCGGGCCTTACGCTAACGTAACACCAAAAGTTGGGAATGGTTGCTTTTTTGTGGAGAGGGAGCGATAAGAATGCCTACGCGGCAAATTATGATAAGATACAAGAGCCGCTCCATGGCTGGAGAAAGCATATGAATGCACCGAAAATTCTTGTCGTAGACGACGAAGCCAATATCGTGAACTTGCTCAAGGCTTACCTGGAACGGGAAGGCTACGTCGTGTATACAGCATCCGATGGCCTTGCCGCTCTTAAAGCGGCCCGCGCCTACAAACCCGATATTTTAGTGTTGGATATTATGCTGCCGGGGGTGGACGGGTTAGAAGTGTTGGCCCGTCTGCGCCGGGAATCGCAAGTGTATGTGATTTTGCTAACCGCCAAGGCCGAGGAGACCGACCGGGTGGTAGGGCTAACGGTGGGCGCCGACGACTATGTGACCAAGCCTTTCAGCCCGCGGGAACTTGTGGCACGTATCAAGGCTTCCCTGCGGCGTATGCGGTATGCGACGGCTCCCATGCAACGCGATGTGCTCTTGCGTGGCCGCTTACGCATTGACCAAGGCCGGCGGGAAGTGCGCTTTGACGATCACCTCGTGCAACTTACGCCTACGGAATTTGACCTGCTGGTGGCGTTGGCGCGTTACCCCGGCATGGTACTCTCACGCCAGCAACTTATAGAGCACGTTTGGGGGGGCGATTTCTATGGCGAGCCACGGGTGGTAGACGTGCACGTAGGGCACGTGCGCAAAAAACTGGAGGCCATTGGCGGTGACGGCCTCATCGAAACCGTGCGTGGCGTGGGTTACCGCTTGAAGGATTTTCCCAATGAATCGTAATTACTTGCGTGGTGGCAAAACGCCCCCGTTGGCAGTTTTTTCTTTGGAGTGCGGCGACGAGTCGCCGCTTTCCAAAGCGGTGTCAAGGCACCGCACTCCAAAAAGCGCTCGCAAAGGGAAATACGCTCCCTGTGTTCTTTGTGTGAGCATTTACAGGCAGGCGCAGGGCTATCCGCATCTCCGCGCATCGCTTCTGGATAGGTAATTACAATGAATCAGCGTAACGGCGGGCGGGCTCCGTGGTGGCGGCGCTTGGGTACGAAGTTGTTTCTTTCGTATCTGGCGGTCATTCTTACTGGCGCGGTGGTTGCCCATGTGGTGGCTGTGTGGGTAGCCCCCGCGGCCTTTCACCGCCACGTGCAGGATATGGAATTGATGTTACAACAGGCAGCGCAAGGCAGCCCCACGCAACCTCACCTGAGCACCGCAATGACGGCTGACCTTTACGCTCGTTTCCATCAGGTATTGGGCGAGGTATTGCTGGGCGCCTTGCTCGGCGCAGGATTAGTTGCGGGATTGCTTAGCATACTGGTGACATATTATCTTGTGCGCCCCTTGCGGGCAATGGTAGAGGCCAGTCAACACATTGCGGCCGGGCACTATCAGGAGCGTGTGCCAATTTATGGCTCGGTAGACGCTCCTGATGAACTGACTGAATTGGCGCTGCATTTCAACCGCATGGCGGAGAATTTGGCCCAAATTGAATCCCGCCGTCGCGAGATGATCGGCAACGTGGCTCACGAATTGCGCACTCCTTTGACTACCATTCAGGGTTATACCGAGGGGTTGATTGACGGCGTGCTGCCGCCGGAGCCTGCAACTTTTGCGCTCATTGGCCAGGAGGCCGACCGTATGCGACGCTTGGTCAAAGATTTGCAGGAACTTTCACGTGTGGAGGCAGGCGCATACGATTTGCATTTGCGTCGTATTCCCTTGAAAGCCTTGGTAGAAACAGCGGTGCGTCGGCTTGGGTCGCAATTCCAAGCAAAAGGTGTGGCCTTGCACATTCGCTGTCTGGCAGAAACGCCTTTTGTGCGTGTGGACGAGGATCGCGTTTTGCAAGTGTTGACCAATTTGCTGGGCAATGCTTTGCGGCATACGCCTTCAGGGGGCGAGGTGGTTGTTCGCGTACAACGCCATAAGGCGATGGTGGCGGTTTCTATTGCCGATACTGGTGAAGGTATTGCCGCTGAGCATTTACCGCATATTTTTGAGCGTTTTTACCGAATTGACGCTTCGCGCTCGCGCACGCGCGGCGGCAGCGGCATTGGCTTGACCATTGCCCGGCGGTTGGTTGAAGCCCACGGGGGAGAGATTTGGGCTGAAAGTGAAGGCCAAGGGAGGGGCAGCGTTTTTACATTCACCTTGCCGCTGGACACAAAACGAGAATGAATCGCTGCCTGAACCCTGAGCAGGTTTGTTTCCCCTTCTTCTGACAAAAAGTCGTGTGGCGATTTACTGCCACTGTGCACTGTGTAAGCCCGGCGACTAAAGTCACGGCCTACGGTTGCGAAGTCCGCGCGGCTGGACTTCTGCCCAAGCCGCGCGAGACGTTCGGCGGGTCGGCAGGCGGTTGATTTTCTTTACCAAAACTTTGCATTTTCTCCATCGTTTGTTCAACCTCCTTCGTTACTATAGAAACAGCCTCGCTGTTCCTTAGCCGCATAGAATAGATTGACCGGTGAGAAGATTTTTGAGGCTGGATGGCTGCGAGGCAACATCAAATCGTTGGGCTTTGGCCATGCCGAAGCAACGGAAAACACAGGAGGTTGACATGATGGGAGGTTGTTGCAGTGGATGGGGGCTTTTTGGGGGAGTTGTCGGTTGGTTGGTCGGCTTGGTGATCGTTGGGGCCGTTATCTGGTTCGTGTTTTGGCTTGTGCGCCATTCTGCGGATGCTTCCCCCGCCGCACCGTCGTCAGGCCACACCGAGGGAGAAACGGTCATTTCGCCTAAAGAGGCTTTGCAATTGCGCTATGTGCGTGGCGAAATTACTCGCGAGCAGTACCTGACCATGCTCAAAGATTTGGAATGAACTTTGCTTTCTGTAACAATCGTGCTATGCCTCGCTTGTTTGCTGTTTGCCGAAAGGTTTTTT
>JALUBW010000022.1:0-2611 GCA_027044735.1 Anaerolineales bacterium | reverse complement strand
GCGCTATGTGCGTGGCGAAATTACTCGCGAGCAGTACCTGACCATGCTCAAAGATTTGGAATGAACTTTGCTTTCTGTAACAATCGTGCTATGCCTCGCTTGTTTGCTGTTTGCCGAAAGGTTTTTTTATGCACAAACATGAAACTTCTCAGCCCACGACTCACCATGCTCAGGCCGTACACCACGGCCACGCTCACAGCGCACACGGCCACGGTGGGCACGGTGTTGACCACACCGGGCACGAAGCCATGTTCCGCGCCCGCTTTTGGGGCAGTTTACTGCTCAGCATTCCCGTGCTGGCTTACAGCCCCTTCATCCAGCGAATTTTCGGCTTCACCGCGCCGCCGTTCCCAGGCAGCGAATGGGTTGCGTTTTTCTTCGCGCTGATTGTCTTTGCCTACGGCGGCATCCCATTCCTCAAAATGGCGGTGCCCGAAATCCGTAACCGCAAGCCCGGCATGATGAGCCTGATTTCCCTTGCCATCACGGTGGCGCTGGTTTACAGCCTTGCCGCGCAAGCCGTCGGCTTGGGCGAGGGCTTTTTCTGGGAACTGGTTACGCTGATTGACATCATGCTCTTGGGGCACTGGATGGAAATGCGGAGCGTGCGGCAGGCTTCGGGCGCGCTGGACGAGTTGGCAAAACTTATGCCCGACACCGCCGAGCGCCTCTTGCCCGATGGGAGCACCGAAACCGTGCCTACGAGCGCCCTCAAAGCCGGGGATGTGGTGCTTGTACGCCCCGGTGCGAGCATCCCCGCGGACGGCGAGGTGGTGGAAGGCGCCTCGCGCGTCAGCGAAGCCATGATTACCGGCGAATCCCGCCCCGTTAGGAAGGAAGCGGGTAGCGCCGTCATCGCTGGCACCATCAACGGCGATGGAAGCCTGCGGGTGCGCGTGACTGCCGTTGGCGACCAGACCGCGCTCGCGGGCATCATGCGGCTGGTTGAGCAGGCGCAGCAATCCAAATCTCGCACGCAGATGCTTGCCGACCGCGCCGCGGGGTGGCTGTTTTACATTGCCCTCGGCACAGCAGTTGTGACCGCGGTGGCATGGATTATCGCCACGGGCTTCAACGTTGCCGTGCTCAACCGCGTGGTCACGGTGCTGGTGATTGCTTGCCCTCATGCCTTGGGGCTGGCGGTGCCGCTGGTGGTGGCGCTTACCACCGCGTTGGGCGCACGCAACGGCATTCTCGTGCGCGACCGGCTGGCTTTGGAAGCCGCGCGTAACTTGGATGTGGTGGTCTTTGACAAAACCGGCACGCTCACTGAAGGTAAGTTCGGCGTGGTGGGCATTGCCTTAGCCGACGAAAACGACGACGAAAACGATGCCCTCGCGCTTGCCGCCGCGGTGGAAGGCGACTCCGAGCACCTGATTGCGCAAGCCATCCGGCGGGCGGCAGAGGTGCGCCGCTTGAGTTTGCCACAGGTGAAGGATTTTGAGGCGCTGAAGGGACGCGGCGTGCGCGCGCTGGTGGATGGGCGGCGGCAGGTCTATGTCGGCGGTCCCCGCCTTCTGAGAATGTTGGAACTGAACCCCATGGGCGCGCTGGCTGAGTTTGCCCGCCGCGCCGGCGAGCGCGGTCAGTCGGTCATCTATCTGGTGGATGGCGGTAAGGTGCGCGCCGCGTTTGCCGTAGCCGATGTAGTGCGCCCCGAAAGCCGCGAGGCGGTCAAGCGCCTGCACGAGATGGGCTTGCAGGTCGCCATGCTCACCGGCGATAGCCGCGACGTTGCCCGCGCCGTCGCCGAAGAATTGGGCATTGACATCGTGTTTGCCGAAGTGTTGCCCGAAGAGAAAGACCGAAAAATCGCCGACTTGCAGGCGCAGGGCAAGCGGGTTGCGATGGTCGGCGACGGCGTGAACGATGCGCCTGCGCTGACTCGCGCCGATGTTGGCATTGCCATCGGCGGCGGCACCGACGTGGCCATTGAATCCGCGGGCATCATCCTCGTGCGCAGTAATCCGCTGGATGTGGTGAAAGTGATTGCCCTCAGCCGCGCGAGTTACCGCAAGATGGTGCAAAACCTGTGGTGGGCGGCAGGGTACAACATCGTGGCATTGCCGCTCGCAGCGGGCGTGCTGGCCCCGCTGGGCATCAACCTTTCCCCCGCAATCGGCGCGTTGCTCATGTCGTTGAGCACCATCGTGGTTGCCTTCAACGCCCAACTTCTGCGCCGCGAGAATCTTGGGCAAGCGGTTGCCGTGCCCCAAAGTGCGCCCGAGGCGGCGTGAGGAGTATCAGCGTGCCCAACCGCCCTCACCTTACCCCCGTTGCGCGCCCCCTTTCCTCTCCCACTGGGAGAGGAGAGGGGGTGGACGCCGCTGGGCGGCGTCCGGGGGAGTGGTGAGGGCGCTAAGCCGATGGGCTTTTTACGCCCTCACCCCCGGCCCCTCTCCCAGAGGGAGAGGGGAGACCGGCCCAGGCCATAGCCTCGGATTGTCGTAACAATTTGTCAAAGTGCAATAGCGCCGCTTTCCAAAGCGGCAACATGTTGCTGCACTCCAAAAGAATATCCTCGCTAAAGGTACAACATTTCGCTTGTCCTACCTTGAACCTTGCTCCCGTCCCCGCACGGCGGGGACGGGAGCAAGGTTCAAGGTAGGAC
>JALUBW010000021.1 GCA_027044735.1 Anaerolineales bacterium | reverse complement strand
GCCGCGGAGAAAATGGGCTTTGCCGCCATCTGGGCGACCGAAACCCAGCACAACCCATTCCTTGCCAGCGCGCTGATTGCCGAGCACACCAAGCGGATGCAATTCGGCACCGCGGTTGCCATCGCGTTTGCCCGCAGCCCCGCCGACCTCGCCTACACCGCTTGGGATTTGGCGGCGCTGTCGGGCGGGCGCTTCATCCTCGGCTTAGGGACGCAGGTCAAAGCGCACATCACCCGCCGCTTTGGGATGCCGTGGCCTGACTCGGTGGTAGGAAAACTGCGCGAGCAAATCGCCGCTGTGCGCGCATTTTGGCGCACTTGGCAGACCGGCGAAAGGCTCAACTTCCGCGGCGAATACTACAAACTTACGCTGATGTCGCCCTTCTTCAACCCCGGCCCGATTGAACACCCCGAAATCCCGATTTACATCGCGGGCGTAAACACCGGCTTGGCACGGCTGGCGGGCGAATCCGCCGATGGCTTCCTCGTCCACCCATTTCACAGCCCGCGCTATCTGCGCGAGGTGATTTTGCCCGCCATTGAGAAAGGCATGGCAAAAGCCGAGCGCGCCGCCCGTCCCGCCGTGCAGGTAACGGCTTTTGTGGTTACCGACGAAGCCGAAAGGGATTTTGTGCGCTCGCAGATAGCCTTTTACGCCAGCACACCCTCATACCGCCGCGTGATGCGCCTGCACGGCTGGGAGGAGACAGCAGAGCGGCTATCGGCGTTGGCGGCGCGCGGCCGCTGGGAAGAAATGCCCGCACTCATCACCGACGAAATGCTCCAAACCTTTGCCGCGGTTGCCTCACCTGCCGAACTGCCCGCCGCGCTGGAAGAACGCTACAGCGGCATCGCCGACCGCCTCGCCCTCTACACCCCCTTCATCCCCGGCGAAAGGGATAAACTTTTTGCCATGCTGGTCAATCATTTCAACTTGGTTGCCTGACAAATCTCGTCGCCATCACCTTTGATGCTTTATCTCTCCCTACCCCCGCCCCGGCGAGGCCTCGCCTTCGCTCAGCCTGCCGGAGCCGCCCCCTTCCCTCCCTTAGTTGCACATTTCCAAATTATTTTGGCAATCCCTAGATCTACCCGGAAAGGCTTGTCGGGGCTTTCCGGAGCGGCCTGGAAGTCCGCGCAGGCGGACTTAGCCCCCTTTTGTAGCCCGTGACTTCAGTCGCCGGGCTCAAACGGCGGCAGTTGAAACTGCACCTACCGCTTGCGAAGTCGCCCTGCGGCGACTTCCTTTTTGTCGGGCTTATTTGTGAAACTATAAGTAAGGGAGGGAAGGGGGCAGATGAGCCTCGCTCGCGCTCGGCTCATCGGGGGATAGGAGAGATTTGGTAAACGGCTGAAGCTTTGTCAGTCAATCAGGCGCCCGTTTTCATGTCATGGCGAGCCGCCGTAGGCGGTGAAGCCATCCCCAAAACGGTGGGGGAGACCGCTTCGGCGGTCTCCGACCGCCTCGCGGTGACACACCTACAAAGAATTTTCGGATAGGCTCTAATTTCACACTTTGAAAAATCCCTGTGCCCCCGTGTGAAAGTTGAAACTGCACCTGCCGCCTGCGAGATCGCTCCGAGGCGACTTTACCACAAGCAAAGAGGCAAAAATGATAATTGACGCTCACGAAGACATCGCTTGGAACATGCTCCGCTACGGGCGCGACTACACCCGTAGCGCCCACGAAACCCGCCGCTTGGAGCAAAACACCGACGTCCCCAAGCGTAACGGCAACACCCTGCTCGGCTACCCCGAATACCTCAAAGGGCAAGTAGGCATTGTTTTCGGCACGCTGTTCGCCCCTCCGCGCCGTCGGGCTACCGAAGACGAAAAAGGGCGCTTTTCTTACGCCAACCCAGACCAAGCCCACGCCCTCTACCACCGTCAGGTGGAAATTTACCATCGCTTGGCCGAAGAACACCCGCACAAATTCCGCCTTTTGCGCTCGCGCACCGACCTAAACTCTCACATCGCCGAGTGGAAGCAAAAGCCCGCCAACGCCCACAAGCCTGTTGGGATTGTGGTGCTTATGGAAGGTGCGGAAGGCGTCCGTTCCCCCGATGAGTTGCCGCAGTGGTGGGATTGGGGCGTGCGGATAATCGGTCCTGCATGGGCTGGCACGCGCTTTTGCGGCGGAACGGGAGAGCCCGGCCCCCTGACCGACGAGGGCAAAACACTGCTCAAAGCAATGGCGGAAATTGGCTTTTTGCTTGACCTCAGCCACATGGACTCCGCGGCGGCGCGCGAGGCGCTGGAAATCTACCCCTCCGGCAAAATCATTGCCAGCCACGCCAACCCGCTCGCGATGGTCGGCGAGACAAAATCCAACCGCTTTTTGCCCGATGATGTTATACTCGCCCTTGCCGAGCAGGATGGCGTAATCGGCATTGTGCCGTTCAACCGCTTTCTGGATGCAACTTGGCGGCCCGAAATGCCCCGCCTGCCGCTGAGCCGCGTTGCCGACCACATTGATTACATCTGCCAGCGCACCGGCTCAAGCAAGCACGTTGCCTTGGGCACCGATTTTGACGGCGGCTTTGGCGTTGAAATGGTGCCTGCCGAAATTGACACCATCGCCGACCTGCAAAAACTCGCCGATGTGCTGGCGGAGCGCGGCTACTCCAACTCCGACATTGCCAACATCTTCGCCCACAATTGGCTGAGGAAGTTGAACACCCTCGCCTAAAACCGGAGCAAAATGAACCGCAAAAAGTCAAACTTTTACATCGCCGTTGAGGGAGTCATCGGCGTAGGGAAAACCACGCTTGCGCGCCTGCTTCAGCCCCGCTTGAAAGCCGATGAACTCCTGCTTGAAGTGTTTGAAGAAAACCCATTCCTGCCGAAATTTTACGAAGACCCGGCGCGCTATGCCTTCCAAACGCAGGTTTTCTTCCTGCTTAGCCGCTACTACCAGCAAAACCGCACCGTGCCCGCCATGCTAAACGCGGGCAAAAGCCTGATTGCCGACTACACCTTTGAAAAAGACGCCCTGTTTGCCCGTATCAACCTCAGCGGCGACGAATTGGATATGTACTACCGCGTCCACGAAGCGCTTGCCGAGAAAATTCCTCTTCCCGATTTGGTGGTTTACCTGCGCGCGGAACCCGAAGTGCTGATGCAGCGGATTGCCATGCGCGACCGCCCCTACGAACGCAACATGGACCCCGCCTACATTGCCCGCCTGCATGCGGCATACGAAGACCACTTCGCCAACCACCACCGCGGCGCACCCGTGCTCACCATTGACACAACCAACATGGATTTCGTGCGCTACCCCGACCACCTTGAAGAAATTGAAAACCGCATCCGCCGCGCCTTACGGCTAATGCCTTACCAATCCTCATTGCCGTTTTAGGCTTTCGCAAGCAGGATCTACGCACTTCTCCTGCTTCATGTCGCCGCGAGGCGGTCGTAGACCGCCGAAGCGGTCTCCCCCACCGTCTAGGGGATGGCTTCGCCGCCTACAGCGGCTCGCCATGACACGAAAATGAGCGCTTCTACGAGCAACTGCGTAACCCCTTTAGCAAAGCGGGGAAAGTGCTCTTCCCAAGTCCATAAACAGCCATTACCCAAAAATGGTATAATTTTGCCCGTGTTCGTGCTCAGAAAATAAAACCGCTCATCTCTTTCCCAACCCTGATTTATCCTGTTCAAGGGCAAACAGGGGCCGGGCAGGCCCTTGTTTTTCCTGCCTCTCGGAAAGGAAAGAGAAAAAATGTGTGTTGTTCTGACGGCGAAGCCGTCAAAACAACGCATAACCTCTTCTCTTCCCTTCAGGGGTAGGCTGCCACCCTTGGAGCCATTCGGAAAGGGATGTTTCAAGTTTTGGAGGTTTAAGTGAATCAACCCAGCGGAACAAGGGCTTCCTCGCTATACCTGTTCATAATTTTGGCGGTGGTGGCGCTCCTTTGGTACAGTTATTCGGGGAAACAACAAACCGCCGAGCCGCTTTACATCAACCAAGTGGCCGCCGATATAAAGGCGGGCAAGGTAACCCGCCTGATCGCCAAAGACACCTCGGTTGAGGTAATTTACAAAGACGGCACTAAGAAAAAAGCCAACATTGACCCCGCGGAAGGGTTGGTGCGCCAATTGCGCGAATTGGGTGTGCCGCCGGAGGCCTTAGCCCCCGACAAGGTGAAGATAGACTTCAAGCCGCCCAGTTCCTGGATGAACGTGATCACGGCGCTGGGCTACCTTTTGCCGGTGCTGTTGTTGGCGGGGATGTTTTGGTTCTTCATCCGCCAAAGTCAGGGTGCGGGGAGCGGCGCACTTTCATTCGGCAAAGCGCGCGCCCGCATGTTCACCGGCGACCGGCCGATGGTCACTTTTGACGACGTGGCAGGCGTTGACGAGGCCAAAGAGGAATTGAAAGAGGTTGTGGAATTCCTCAAAGAACCGCACAAGTTCATTGCGCTTGGAGCGCGCATTCCCAAAGGCGTTTTGCTGGTAGGCCCTCCCGGCACAGGCAAAACCCTGCTGGCCAAAGCCGTAGCCGGCGAGGCCGGAGTGCCGTTTTTCTCCATTTCGGGCTCGGAATTCGTGGAAATGTTTGTGGGTGTAGGCGCAAGCCGCGTACGCGACTTGTTTGACCAAGCCAAAAAACATTCCCCCTGCATTGTTTTTGTGGATGAAATTGACGCGGTGGGGCGTCAGCGCGGCGCAGGCTTGGGCGGCAGCCACGACGAACGCGAGCAAACCCTCAACCAGCTGCTGGTTGAAATGGATGGTTTTGACAGCGACACCAACATCATCGTGATGGCAGCCACCAACCGCCCCGACATCCTTGACCCGGCCCTTTTGCGCCCCGGCCGCTTTGACCGCCGCGTGGTGCTGGATAAGCCCGACGTGCGCGGCCGCGAAGCCATCCTCCGCGTGCATGTGCGCGGCAAGCCGATTGACCCTTCAGTTGACCTAAAAGTGCTGGCGCGCGCCACCCCCGGTTTCGTTGGCGCCGATTTGGAGAACTTGGTGAACGAGGCCGCAATTTTGGCTGCCCGCCGCAACCGCAAAATTATCACAATGGAAGACTTTGAAGAGGCCATTGAACGCGTCATTGCCGGGCCAGAGCGCAAGAGCCGCGTGATCAACGAAGACGAAAAGCGCATCATTGCCTACCACGAGGCAGGGCACGCGGTGGTGATGCAAGCACTGCCCGAAGCCGACCCTGTGCACAAAGTTTCCATCATTGCTCGCGGCATGGCCGGAGGCTATACGCTCACCCTTCCAGCAGAAGACCGCATACTCATGTCGCGCCGCAAGGTTTTTGCCGATATGGTTGGGCTAATGGGCGGCCGCGCCGCCGAAGAGTTGATGTTTGACGACATCACCTCGGGCGCTTCAAACGACATTGAGCGGGTAACTCAACTCGCTCGCATGATGGTGACCCGCTGGGGCATGAGCGAAACCCTCGGCCCCATTGCCTACGGCAAAAAAGAAGAACTGGTTTTCTTAGGGCGCGAAATTTCCGAACAGCGCGACTATTCCGAGGCAGTGGCAGAAAGGATTGACGCCGAAGTGCAAAAACTGGTGAACAAAGCCTACAACCGCGCTAAAGAAATTTTGCAGCAATACAGCGACAAACTCCACGCCGTTGCCCAGCGCCTGCTGGAAGTGGAGACGCTTTCGCGGGAAGAATTTGAGCAGATTTTCCCGCCGCCGGTGCCTAAGAGGGCAACGCCTAAACCGCGCACCGCCCCTCCGCCCAAAGAGCAGCCCTCGGCAGCATGAGCAAAGCGCCGCCCAAACCACCGCATACACGAAAACGAAAATAGCCCGCCAAAATGGCGGGCTATTGTTATGTGCGTCGCAATCTCTTTAGAGAGGCGTCACATCGGCGGCTTGCAGCCCCTTGGGCCCCTGCTCAATGGAGAATTCAACCTTCTGGCCTTCTTCCAAAGTGCGATAGCCGTCCATGCGAATGGCGCTGTAGTGGACAAAAACATCTTCGCCATCCTCACGGCCGATAAAGCCGAAGCCCTTGGTGGCATTGAACCATTTGACGGTACCTACATAACGTTCAGACATTCTTTCTATCTCCTTACAAAAATTTAGCAGCGGCCCTTAGCCACTGCTGAGGGTATTGCTCTTTGGCACAGATAAATGCTGTTGCCTCCGATGCCCTGCAAGCATAACACCGCCGAGGGGGGCTGTCAACCTTTTGCACAAAAGTGGTGTTTGCTGATCAGGATTCGTGGGGCGTTACGTCGTAAAGGGCGTTAGGT
>JALUBW010000020.1 GCA_027044735.1 Anaerolineales bacterium | reverse complement strand
GGAGGAATGCCGCGCCACACCAATGCCGTTGAACACGAGCAGTATGTGCTGCAGGGCAACGCCCGCATAGGCATAGGCGATGAGGTGTTTGAAGTAAAAGCAGGCGACGTAGTCTTCATCCCTGCAGGAGTACCGCATTGGTATAGCAACATAGGCGATGAAGACTTTGTCTTCCTTTGCTTAGTGCCAAACCTGCCCGACGAAATCAAAATTTTGGAATAAAAGCCCCGTTGGCATCAACCTTGCACGGCAAGAAACAGCCAGAGCGAAAAGGAAGCATAACGCAACAAAATTTGCCTTTTCCGCAAGGTTAGGCTACAATCAATATATGTTCAATGCTCTACACAGTTATTCATTGAAAGCAAGGAGAGGTAGACATGGAAGATACAACCATGCGTAACGACAATTTACAAAAGAAAAACTTGCTCGCCATCGCCGTATCGTTCTTCGTTGGGCTGGTAATCGGCTTGGTAGTGTTGGGCTGGTGGCTCTGGCCAGTACATTGGATAAACGCCGCGCCGCAACACCTCCGCCAAGATTACAAGCAAGATTATCTCGTGATGGCAATAGAAGCCTACGCTCAAACCCACGATGCAGCAGCAGCCCAACGGCGCTTTGAAGCGCTTGGGCACGATGCCCAAGCAATGCTCGCGGCTATAAAGAAGCACCCTCCTAAAGGCATAACTCTCAAGGAAATCAGCGCTTTTGAGTCAGCCGTCAAAGCCCGGCCCACGGCAAAGAGCACTGCCAGCACCCAAAAACCTATCTCCACAACAAAGCCACCCGTAAGCGGACACAAGAAGAAGGGCTCTTCAATGCAAATAGTATTGCTCCTCTGCGGAGTGGGTGTGTTGGTGCTTGTAGCCGTTGCAATCGGGGTTTACCTGCTGAAGCAAAAAACGCCCAAAGAGCCGGTAACAGCCGCTCAGCGGGCGGAAGCGTTGCGCTCGGCTGCTAAGCCAACCGATTTCTCTGAAGAAGGATTGGAAGACCCAATCGCCCAGTTTATGACCACTTACGTCCACGGCGATGACCTTTACGACGATTCTCACAGCATAGATGCGCCAAACGGCGACTTCCTCGGCGAGTGCGGCGTTGGCATAGCCGACACCGTAGGGTTCGGCGAACCTAAAAAAGCGACGGCGTTGGAAGTATGGCTCTTTGACAAAAATGACGTCCAAACCGTCACTAAGGTTCTGATGACCGAAAAGGCTTTCAACGACCCTGCAACCCAGCAAAGGCTCGCGGCAAAGGGCGACCCGATCATGGCAGAGCCGGACGGCAGGTTTGTCATGGAAACCGAGCACTTGCGCATGGTTGTCCGCGTCAACGATATGGCCTACGGGGAAGACGAAAGCGGAAATCAATACTTTGAGCGCGTAACGCTTGAATTATCAGTTTGGCCTAAGGAAAACGACCAAACGGCATAACAACGCCCCCTCCCCCAAACGATGCGAAAGCGCCGCGGCACACCCACGCGGCGCTTTCGCGGTTAATTTACACGCAGTTGCTCGTAGAAGCGCTCATTTTCATGTCATAAAGTCGCCGCAGGGCGACTTAGCAGGCAGTAGGTGCAATTTCAACTGCCACTGCTTGCGCCCAGCGACTGAAGTCACGGGCTACAAATTGCGAAGTCCACCTG
>JALUBW010000019.1 GCA_027044735.1 Anaerolineales bacterium | reverse complement strand
CAATTGTGGGGCTGGCGCTGCTGGTTGGGTGTCAGCCCCACGGCATACCTACGCCGACCGTGGTAGCGCCGACGCGCACCGCTTCTTCTCCCACGCGCACCCCCACCGTTGTTTGGTTTCCTCCGACGGCGACGCCCACCCCTTTACCCACGCCTTTCTTTACCCCCACGCCCAACCTCGCCGCGGGGAAGGGCGCGCTTCTGTGGCGGGCTAATTTTGCCGCCCCAACGAACTGGTGGAGCCCAACGCCCGCTTTTGGCTCTTTTGGGCTTTCGGATGGCGTGCTGAGCCTTACCGGAACGCGCGCCCGTTCCACGCTGCTTGTTCTCAGCCGCCGCCAAGCGGGGTACAATTTTTACTTGGAAGCCAAAGCCCGCCCGATGGCTTGCCGCGGCAAAGACGCTTACGGCGTGGCTTTCCGCGCCTCTGCAGGGGCGCGGAGTTACTACATTTTCGGTGTGAACTGCAATGGCTACGCGTTTGTGGAAAAAGTCACGGGGCAGTTAGCCGTTCCGCAGGCAGATGAACAGCCCGCTCCGATTGCGCCCGGAAGCCTTGTGACCGCTGTTTTCAGCGTCCGCGCTGCCAAGCAGAAAATCTACCTTGCTGTCAACGGGCAAGCGCTTTTCACATTGCGCGATGACGGCGCTCCGTATGGCCGCGACGGCGTTGGCTTTTTCGTCCGCCCTGCCACCGACAATGGCGCTTCCGCGGTTTTTACCTCCCTCGCCATTTACACCCTAACCCCCTAACCTCCCTATCTTTCCTATCCTTCCCATCTTCTTTCCCCCCATGAACCGCTTTTCCCCTCTCATCTTTTTGCTCATAATTGCCCTCTTCCTCGCTGCGTGTAGTTTGACGGCAGCGCCGCTTTCTCTCCTCGCTCCTGCCACGCCCACGCCCACGCTCACCCCGACGCCGACCAACACGCCTACGCCCACGCCGACCCCTTCTCCAACGCCGACGCCGACCCCTTCGCCGAGTGATTTGCTCGCGCAGGGCAAGCGCGCCCTCTTTGACGGTGATTGGGACGCCGCGGAAAAGGCTTATGGGCGTGCTCTCTCCCAGTCCCCCACAGCCGATGCGAGGGCTGAGGCGCTTTTGGGCTTGGCAAGGGTTGACCTCGGCAGGCGGCGTTATGACAAGGCCTTAGAGCGGCTCCGCAAACTCATCAAAACTTACCCCAAAACTGCCGCCGCGGTGGATGGCTACTTCTTCCTTGCCCGCGTTTATCGGGCTCTGCAGCGCTACAAGGAGGCTTCGGAGGCGTATCAGGCCTTCCTTCAGCACCGCCCCGGCTACATTGACCCCTACCTTTACGAATGGATGGGCGACGCGCGCTTCAACGCCGGCGATTATCAGGGCGCAATTCTCGCCTACAACTCCGCGCTGCAGGCTAACCCGCCCGCCGACCGCATTTACGGCTTGAAACTTGGCATCGCACGCTCGTATCACTTGCTTGGAAATTACCGGCGCGCTATTCAAGAATATCAGGCGATCGCCGAGCACGAATCCAACGGTTACCGGCTCGCACATTTGGATTGGTTGATGGCGCAGGCTTACATTGCTGCCGGTCAGCCCCGCTCTGCCTATCCGATTATGCTTGAAATGGTGACTAAGTACCCTGCGGCTTACGATTCTTACAGGGCTTTGCGGGCTTTGTTGCAAGTGGGGGTGAAGGTGAACGAGTTGGACCGCGGGCTAACCGACTATTTTGCCCGGCAGCACGGCGCAGCGGTGCAGGCATTTGACCGCTATTTGCGCGCTCACCCTTACGACGACACCGCCCTTTTCTACAAAGGGCTGGCTTTGCGCGCTCTGGGCAAATACCCGCAGGCCACAGCGGCGTGGCAGTTGTTGATTGACCGCGCCCCCAAGAGTCGCTTTTGGGATAGGGCTTGGGAGGAAAAGGCTTATACCGAATGGGCGTATTTGGGGCTTTATGACCGCGCCACCGAAACCATGCTGGGCTTTGTGAACGCCGCGCCAAATCATCCCCGCGCGCCCGAGTTTGCTTTTGACGCCGCACGCACGCAGGAACGCGCAGGCCATTTGGGACGCGCCGCGACGCTTTGGGAGCAGGTGGCGGTCCGCTATCCTGGCAGCCGTTACGCTTTTCGGGGGATGTTTTTGGCCGCTATTACCCGTTTGCGCATGAAAGATTTTGCCGCCGCTCAGCAAACTTTCCGCCGCTCACTGGAATACACCACTGGCCCTGAGGATGTGGCTTCGGTTTACCTGTGGCTTGGAAAGATTGCCCTCAAGCAGGGCGCCTCGCAGCAGGCAAAGCAATTTTGGGAACAGGCTGCCGCGGCAGACCCCACCGGCTATTACAGCGAACGCGCTCGCGATTTGCTAAACGGCTCGCCGCCGTTTGCTCCCCCGCCTGCTTATCACCTTGAGGTGGATTGGAAGGCCGAATACCGCCAAGCCGCTGATTGGGTGCGCGAGGTCTTTCAACTGCCTGCCAATGAGCGCCTTGATTCACCGGGGCCTTTGGCGAGCGAAGTTGCTTTCATCCGCGGCACCGAACTTTGGCGCTTGGGGATGTATTCCGAAGCGCGAGCCGAATTTAGCGCCCTTCAGCAGGAGGCCGCCAACAGCGCTGCTGATACCCTGCGGCTTGCTGAATTTTGCCGCCGCCTTGGGCTTTACCGCACGGCGATTTTCGCTGCTCGTCATGTGCTTGACCTTGCAGGTATGGACGACGCCGCCACCCTGCAAGCGCCGCCCTACTTCAGCCATGTGCGCTTTGGGGCTTACTACTCCGAGTTGATAGTGCCCGTGGCGCAGGCTTATGGTTTTCACCCGCTGTTTTTGTATGCGGTGGTGCGGCAGGAATCGTTGTTTGAAGGGTTTGTGCAGTCGGCGGCTGGGGCGCGGGGGCTTATGCAAATTATGCCCGGCACCGGCAAAGAGGTTGCAAAACAAGCAGGATGGCCGCCTAATTATGCGACGGAAGACTTATATTTGCCCAAGGTGAGCATTACCTTAGGGGCGCATTACCTTGCCCGCCAGCGCGACTATTTCGGCGGCGACCTTTACGCTGCTCTCGCGGCTTACAACGGTGGCCCCGGCAATGCTGCCGCGTGGAAAGACCTTTCCGGCAACGACCCCGACCTTTTCTTGGAGGTGGTGCGCTTCAAGCAAACGCGCGACTACATCCGCCGCATTTACGAAATTTTTGTGATTTACCGCCGCCTTTATGGCGAAGTGCCGCCCGGGTAGCGGTTTTTGCGTTTAGCCGGAACTTTTTCATGGGATTGGTCGTCTTTTCTTTAGAATGAACTTTTCGCTTTTCCAGCACAGGAGGAGGAAAATGAGAGTTGTTTTGGCTTTGTTGCTGGGGGCGATGGTGCTTGCGGCTTGCGCTGCTCGGCTACCGGCAGGAGCGTCTTCTTCAAGCACTGCCAAGGCGGTTGATGCCACGCCGAGTGCTTCTGGCTGGAAGGCTGAATGCTTGAAGGCTACGCTGCGCGCGCTGAGCATGGAGCGCTCCCATTATGCAGGGTGGCTAAAAGGGGCTGCGCCGAACAGCAAAGAGCAGGCGGATTACTTGCGTGCTATTCACTACATTGATGAACTGACGGCTAAATTCCGCAAAATGCCCCCATCAGAGTTTACCGTTGAGCAGGCCTACCGCTATGTGCCGGTTACGGGCATTCCCCCTTCGCATAGTCCTTCGGCAGATTCCCCAAAACCGATAGTCTTGGAAGACGCTTGGGTAAGCGAGCCTTTACCCGGCGGTTTGCTGAATTTTTCCGGCATGACACGCTCCGGTCCGTTTTACAGGGTAGTAGGCGCGCCGGACGACAATTTCAAGGCCATCAAGCCCAAAGTGCATTACCGCATGGTGATTCAACCGTTGATGCGGGAGTCTTATCCTTTCCCGAGTTACTATGTTTGCATAAAATCATTTGAGCCGTTGAAGAAGTGAGGCTTTTGTGGTATAAGATAATTGCCCTGCGGTGCTCGTGATGCAGCGCGAACGGTTTTGCCCCAACACCTTTTATGAGGGGGCTACCACACGAACGGCGACGCGATAGGCTTCGGCCAAGGCGGAACCGTTCGGGGCGGCCCCCACCTGCGTAAGCAGGAGCAAAACTAGCCTGCACACGGCACAGCGGGGTATTGTTTTTAATGGGGAATTGCGCTTAGTGTTCGGGGGTGGCATTAACCCGCACCGCCTGCACTACCTGCCGCCAGCGGTAAGTTTGTGTGTGGGGGTCGTATCCTCGGCAGGTTACCAAGGTTAGCCAGTCGCCGGTTTTGTGGGCTAACGCGCGTGTGTCATTTGCCCTGACTACCTGATTGCTCAGCACTTGGTAGACGAAACGCCAGCCCCAAGCGTGGATCACGATTTGGTCGCCCCAACGGAGGGCCGCGAGGTTGACGAACGGGCCGGGCAAGCCGTTGGAAAGGTAAACGTGAGCGGTGAGCACACTATTGCCCTGCCAAGTTGGGAAGGCAGTGCCTTCAAGCCAGCCGATGCGGTTGCCCAGCCATGTGACCGGCCAAGTGCCGCCGCGCGCGGGCACGCCTACGATGGGGGCTTGTACGTCCAGCCGCGGAATTTCCAACCACAGTTGGCCTAAATCTGCATAATGCACCGCCTTTGGCTTTTGGGGGAGGCGGCTTTGCCGCGCCGGAGGAAAGCCCGAGTTGGGCAAAACGGGGCGTCGCGCTTTGGCGCGGGCATGCACGGCTTTGCCGTTGGCGACGTTGGGGTCTAAGCGGTCAATGTGCTTATCACCGTTTTCGTCCCAATGGGCGCTGCTTTGGTTGCTCACGCTTTGCTTTTCTGTTCCCAGCACCCGCACCTGGAAGGTGATCACCACTTCGTTTGTCGCTGTGTTTTCATCAGTGGCGCCGGGGTCGGGGGCTATGGTGCCGCGCCATTCAATGCGCCGCTGGCTGGGGGTGTATTGGCATAGGTCGGTGGATGAAGCGCCACGGGCTTCGCATCTCAGGCTGCCGGGGATGTAAGCGGTGTCTGCGGCTAAGGGGTCTATAACCCAAACGTCCACGGCTGCCGCGTTGCCATTGTTGATCCATACCTGCCGCCATGTGATCACCGGCCAGTGGTCGGTGGTGCTGCTCTTGAAGCCTGTCGGCGGGTCAAAGAGATGAGAGGGAAGGGTGGGTGTGGGTGTTGGGGTGGCGGTTGGAGTAGGGGTAAGCGTTGGAGTGAGTGTTGGAGTGAGTGTTGGAGTATTGGTCGGCGTTTGTGTGGGGGTGTTCGTGGGTGGAGGTGGCAAAAGGGTGAACGTAGGCGTTGGCGTTGGCGAGAACGTGGCCGTTGGCGTGGGGGTGAACGTGGGCGTAGGCGTTGGCGTGAACGTCGGAGTCGGCGTTGGGGTGAACGTCAGCGTAGGTGTCGGCGTGAACGTCGGAGTTGGCGTTGGGGTGAACGTGGGCGTCGGCGTAGGTGTCGGGGTGAACGTCGGCGTAGGTGTCGGCGTGAATGTCTGAGTCGGCGTGGGCGTGAACGTGGGCGTAGGTGTCGGCGTGAATGTCGGCGTCGGAGTCGGCGTAGGCGTCGGCGAGAACGTCGGCGTAGGCGTCGGCGTGAACGTCGCTGTCGGGGTTGGGGTAAACGTCGGAGTCGGCGTTGGGGTGAACGTGGGCGTCGGCGTAGGTGTCGGGGTGAACGTCAGCGTAGGTGTCGGCGTGAACGTCGGAGTCGGCGTTGGGGTGAACGTGGGCGTAGGCGTTGGCGTGAAGGTCGGAGTCGGCGTGGGCGTGAACGTGGGCGTAGGTGTAGGCGTGAACGTGGGCGTAGGTGTGGGGGTGAACGTCGGCGTAGGCGTCGGCGTGAACGTCGGAGTCGGCGTTGGGGTGAACGTCAGCGTAGGTGTCGGCGTGAACGTCGGAGTTGGCGTTGGGGTGAACGTGGGCGTCGGCGTAGGTGTCGGGGTGAACGTCGGCGTAGGTGTTGGGGTGAACGTCTGAGTCGGTGTGGGGCTGAACGTGGGCGTAGGTGTGGGGGTGAACGTCGGCGTAGGCGTCGGCGTGAAGGTCTGAGTTGGCGTGGGCGTGAACGTTGGAGTCGGGGGCGGCGTAAACGTCGCTGTTGGCGTTGGAGTTGGAGGGGTGGTGTTGTTGCCTCCGGCGCTGCTTACCCGCTCGTGCCCGTTGCAGGTCTGCGGGTCAGTATCTACGGTGGTGGGCCCGGGGGCGGTTCCCGAGGTGGTGGCTTCCCATGAAGAGCCGCTGTTGGCGTCCATGCCGTTAGGGCTGAGCGATAGGCTTTGCCCCGGTGCTCCTACCAATCCTGCATTGTTGCCGTCCCACATGCCGGCGGGCAGTGCGCTTTGATTGTTGATCCCGCCACCTGAGCCATAGGCCATGTAA
>JALUBW010000018.1 GCA_027044735.1 Anaerolineales bacterium | reverse complement strand
TTGCGCCTGATGGGGCGCTTGACGTCAAGCGGTGTGTAAGGCGTCACCCGCAATGCGGCATAGAGCAAGGAGTAAACCAACGCATACAAAGCGTAAAATAAAGCAGCATAGCCAATCGTAAGCCACAACGCTCCTTGCGGAATGCCGATTTTGGGCAACGGCCGGTACGCGGATGCCGACAATCCAAGCAATTCTACTGCTTTGGGGTAAGCAAGGGTTAGGCGCGCTGCAGCATACGCCAAAACCGGCAACAGCGCGCCCAACATTATTCCCAAAGCGCCCCAAATGGGATGCCCCATAGTGCGCTTGGCAAACGACGGCATTTCCGGCCGCCCGGAGGAAGAATACATGCCCATAATCGGCTCCTGCAGCAAGCCCTTGTAACCTAAGAACCTACCCGAAAAATTTTTCAGGTGTGTCACTGCGAGGCAGCATAGCCGCCAAAGCAGTCTCCTGAAAAGTAAAAGGGGAAGTGCTTTGCCCCTGCGGGGCTCGCAATGACACCATCACAATATTGTTCGGATAGAGCCTAAGCCGCCTTTTCCAAGGATGCTGCGGCTTTTTCAACCGCTCGCACTATCTTGTAGTAACCGGTACAGCGGCAGAGGTTGCCCGTGAGTGCATTCTGAATCGTCTCACGGTCGGGATGCGGAAATTCCTCCAGCAATTTCACGGTGGTCATCACAAAGCCGGGGGTGCAAAAGCCGCATTGCACCGCTCCGGCTTCCACAAATGCTTGCTGGACGGGGTGCAAGGCATCATCTTGAGCCAAGCCCTCAACGGTGACGATGTCACGACCATACGCGGCCGGGGCAGGGATCATACAACTGAGCGCGGCCACGCCATCCACAAACACCTCGCACGCGCCGCACTCGCCCTCCCCGCAGGCTTCCTTTGGGCCGGTAAAGCCGACTTCCTCGCGAAGCATCCGCAGCAGGCTCTTGCGGAAGGCACCCTTCACGCTCACCTCGCGGCCGTTCACGCGGAAACGAATGGGCGTCTCTTCGGTGAGCACTACCGTTTCGGGCAATTGGTTGGGCTTGGGGCGGGCTTTGCCCCACAGCAGCGGCGGGCGTTCGGGGAAATCCTCGGCCTCACGCCCCTCGGCAATGCGCAGCAGTGCGCGCTTGACCAACACGGCCACCATGCGGCGGCGGTATTCGGCGGAAGCGCGCAGGTCGTCAATCGGGTGCGCGGCTTCTGCGGCCAACCTTCCGGCTTCGGCGGCAACGGCTTCATCCAAAGTTTTACCCTTCAAGTAAGCCTCGGCCTCGGGCGCGCGGATGATGGTCGGCGCGACCGCGCCCAAGGTGATTTTGGCGTCCTGCACCACGCCGTCTTCCAAGGTGAGCACCGCCGCGGCACTGACCACCGAAATCACCTGCGCCTTCCGCAAGCCCATCTTGAGGAACACGCCGCGCTGGTTGGGCTTCATTGCGGGGAAGGCGATTTCAGTCAGCATTTCATCAGGGCGCATCACAGTGCGGCGCACGCCGGTGTAAAACTCGCTCAGCGGCACGGTGCGCTCGCCGCTTACCGAGCGCAGGGTGACCTGCGCACCCAACGCCATCAGCGGCACGATGGTGTCGTTGGCCGGGGAGGCGGTGACCAGGTTGCCCGCGATGGTGGCGCGGTTGCGGATTTGCGGCGAACCCACGCCCCAACTGGCCTGCGCCAGCGGAAAGCCGTATTTCCGCAAAACTGGCGAAATTTCGGCTTCGCTGTGGAGCACGTTTGGTCCAATCCGCACCCACCCATCCTCAAGCCTGATTTCATCAAAGCCCGGGATGCGCGTGGTGTCAACTAAAACTTCCACATTCGGGCGCACATTGCGCTGAAGTTCCAGCATCAAATCGGTCGCACCGGCCACAATGCGCGCCCGCTCGCCGTGCTCGGCGAGGGCTTGCAGGGCGTCCTCAAGGTTGGAGGCAAGGATATAAGTTTTCCACATAGGAGCAACTCCGGAGGGAAGTGTCACAGTGTCAAGTGCCACGGTGTCAGGTGCTATTCCAGCAACCCCAGCACCACCGGCAGCAATTGTTTCTTGCGCGAAACCACACCTTCGGCCAAACGCGTGCCATCGGGCAGGCGTGGGTAGGGCATATCATCAAGCACTTCGGGCGGATTGGCAAGCACCAAGCGGCTGGAGCCGCGCACCACATCAGTCACCATCAAAATTGCAAAATCAAGCCCGCGCTTTTCACGCAGGCGCTCTAAGGCCTCTTGAATTTCCTTTAGGTGCTCATCCAACTGCACCAGACTCGTAACCTCGGCTTGCGCAATGGCAAAATGGTAGCCTCCTGCTTCGTAAACTTTCAAATCGGTGGAGACAACCTCATCGGGGTCGCGGCTGGCAAGGCCTGCACCCGCCGAAAGCAAGGCTTCGCCAAAGGACTGGATGGTTTCGCCTTCAAGCGGAGCACCCATGATGAAAGCCCAGCGCGCCAAGCGCTCGGCGGCCTGCCGGTCGCGCTCGGTGGTGGTGGGGGAAGTGAGAATCAGCGTGTCGGAAAGCAACCCCGCGAGCAGCAGCCCGGCAATTTCAGGCGGCGCGCTCAGCCCCGCCTCCGCGATGCGCTCGGAAACCAAAGTGCTGGTGCTGCCCACCACATCCACGGTAAAGCGGATAGGCGTCTTGGTGTGCGGGTTGCCAAGGCGGTGATGGTCTAAAACCTCAAGCAATTCGGCCTCTTCCAGCGCGCCAATGGCCTGCGCAGGCTCGTTGTGATCCACCAAAACCACCTTCAGCCGCGGGGGGTTGAGCAGGTCGCGCTGGCGGCACACACCCTGATAGCGGCCTTTGTCGTCCACCACGATGAAAAAGTTGTGCTCTTCGCGCAAAATGCGGTTGAGGGCGTCGCGGATGTGCGTTTCAGCGCGGAAGCGCGGCACACTCGTATCGCAGGCCTCGGCTGCAGGCCGCACGAGAAAATCACAAATACGCTGGTTTTCACCGTTCGGCTTTGGGCCAACCAGCCTGCCCAAAAAATCAAACAAACTGAGGCCAGTGATCAAACCGTAAGGCGTGCCGTCTTCGTTGACCACGGGTGCAACGCCGCCGGTGCGGTTGGCGATAGCCCACGCGTCGCGCAGGGGCTGGTCGGGCGCCACCGTATCCAAGCGGCGGGAAACCGCGGCAAAGCGCGGTGAAGCATCGGTAAGCAATTTGGGCGGCTTGAGCCCCAGCCGTTCCAGCGCCCAGGTAGTTTGGGGGTTGAGAGAGCCGGCGCGCGCAGCCACCGCATTCACCCCATCGCGCTCGCTCAACAGCCAAGCATACCCCACAGCCGCGGCAACAGAATCGGTGTCGGGGTTTACATGGCCGACAACATACACCGCTCCTTTTTCCATCTCAAAACTCCTGCGGGGGAAGGGGGACGTCATTCCCTGATTGACTGACAAAACTTTGGCCGTTTACCAAATCTCTCCTATCCCCCGATGAGCCTCGCTGGCGCTCGGCTCATCTGCCCCCTTCCCTCCCTTAGTAAGGGAGGGAAGGGGACGGCTACGGCGACGCAACAGCGTTGCCGTAGCGGGGAAAGGGAGAGATCAAGCCCCAAAAGTGATGCAGGGAGATTTGTCATTCAACCAACGTCATTCCAATAAAATTCTACCACGCCGGTCAAATGAAAATTTACCCAACGCCGCTCGCATTCCCGTCGGAATACAACGAAGCATACTGCGGCTGGTCATCCTCCAAAGCCCGACGCGTGACGGGGCTGCGCAGGTAGGGGTTTTGCCAATCCGGCGGCGGCAGGTGGTCGGCAGAAGGCAATCGGTAAGCAGAGGCTACAATATCACGCACGCGCCGAGTGAGGCGAAAAGCGGCCTCGCGGCGCGGCACTCCTTTAGGCGCTTCGGCTTTCACCGGGGGATGGACAATTATTTCAAGGCGCGCGCGGCGAGGGCGTCGGCGGTGAAAAGGCCAAGCGGCGTAAAAGCCGTTCAACGTCACGGGCACAATGGACGCGCCGGTAGTAAGCGCCAAACGCGCCGCGCCGGAGCGCCATTTCAGAAATTTGCCGTCGGGCGTGCGTCCGCCCTCGGGGAAAACGGCCAAAATTCCGCCCGCGCGCAAATGGGCAAGCGCAGTGCGGTAGGCCTTGTGGCTTATCGGCGTCGGCGTTTCATTCCAAATATCAACCGGAATGGCATCAAGCAGCCGGTAAAGCCAACCCAACACAGGAAGGCGGTAGTGCTCTTCCCAAACCATAAAACGGGGCTTTACCGGAGCGACGGCATAGAGAAACGGCGCATCAAGGTAACTGGAATGGTTGGCAACGATGATAGAAGGCCCACGGCGGGGCAAATTTTCTATGCCGCTTACGCTGTAATTCCAGAACAAACGGAGGAACTTGGCAAGCATTTGGCGCTAACCAACCTTCTTCAAAGCCTGAAGGATGAGGTCTACCCGCGCCCGCATCGTTTCCTTGTTGCGCTCTTCAGCAAAAAAGTTGAGCAGTTCCTCCGGTTCAAGAGAATAGTCATCGGCAGGCTGGCCGCGCAACTTTTCGGCGGCCAAATCGGCCAAAGCAAGCAGTTTACGGCAGCGGCGGCTGCTGTTGAAGCGAACATCGGCCAACTTTCCATCGGCGATCCGGGCAAAAAACGACACCCGATGGACGCCCGAGCGGGCTTCCTGCCCCAAGCGCTCGTAGCCTTCCGGCTTTTCATCCACCCAGTTTTTTAGACCTTGCTTGTGATATTCTGAGACTTTCATAGCAAACACCTCACTCGCTGGTTGACTGACAAATCTCGCCATCCCCCCTAAGTTATACTTTTAGGAGTTACGCAGTTCCCCCTTTTGTGTCACCGCGAGGCGGTCGTAGACCGCCGAAGCGCTCTCCCCCGCTGTCTGGGGGATGGCTTCGCCGCCTATGGCGGCTCGCCATGACATGAAAACGAACGCTTCTACGGGCAACTGCGTAATGCGTAACTTTTACACAGAGAACACAGGGATTTTTCTCCGTGTCCTCCGTGCTCTCCGTGTGAGAAGATGAGCGTTTCGTCAATCAAGCAGCCTAATTTGGAAAATTCGCGAACGCACCGCGCCGCACTGAATTAACAGCGCAGCGGGCTTAAGTTTAGCACACAATCGGCTTTGCCACAGTATTGATCGGGCGCTACCCACCGTGCTTTATAATTGGGACTGCCCACTCACACCGCCAGCGGAGATCACAAACGCCACTGCATACTCGGCGGTGTGGCTCAGGCTGAGCGACCAAACCTCTAAGCCAAGCGAACGGGCAAGTTGCGCGGCTTTGCCATGCAGCACAAGTTGCGGCTCGCCGTTGGGCAAAGTCAGGATTTCAATTTCGCGCCAGCCCACTTTGCCAATTCCGGTCCCCAAAGCCTTAGAAACGGCCTCTTTTGCGGCAAACCGCGCTGCCAACGACTGCACCTTTCCTCCGCATTGCTCCCGTTCCCGCGGCGTAAAAACGCGCGCCAGCAGCCGCCCGCCGTGCCTTTCAAGCGCGCGCGCAAACCTTCTTACTTCCACCAAATCCACGCCAGTTCGCAGGAGCATCGCAGCCATGATACCACAAACCACACCCCCACCAGACGAATTGAAAGCCGCGCTTACGGGCTTACCTGTGCCGCGCTTGCTCTATTACGCCAGCATCGGCTCTACCAACGATGTGGCGCTGGAGTGGGCTGAGGAAGGCGCGGCGGATTGGTCGCTGGTGGTCGCCGACGAGCAGACCAAAGGGCGCGGGCGCTCTGGTCGCCGCTGGTTCACGCCGCCCCAAAGTGCGCTGGCTTTTAGCGTTGTGGTGCGCCCAACTGAGGCAGAGCGCACCGCGCTGGGGCTCTTTGCCGCTTGGGGCGCGCTCGGCGTGGCCTCGGCGCTTGAGGGCTTGGGGCTAAAGCCTCGCATCAAATGGCCTAACGATGTTTTGCTCGGCGCTGAGAAGGTTAGCGGCGTGCTTGCCGAGGCGGTTTGGTCGGGAGGTGTGCCAACAGCGCTGGTTGTGGGAATAGGCGTGAACGTTTTGGCTTCGGCGGTGCCGCCGCGCGAACTCACCGACTTCCCCGCGGGGAGCGTGGAGGCACATTTGGGCATGAAGCCATCGCGCTGGGGACTTTTGCGCCGCATACTCACGGCAATGGCGGAATGGCGCGCCCGCTTGCAGGGGGATGAATTCCTGCAGGCTTGGGAAAGCCGTTTGGCTTATCGCGGCAAGTTGGTGCAATTGGGGGAAGCGCACGGCATCCTGCTCGGCTTGAGCCGCGACGGCAGCCTTGTGCTCCGCACACCAAGCGGCGAGCGCTTAACGCTCCATGCCGTTGCCGACGCCCATCTGCGCCCAATACACCACTTTCCCCAAAACTCCTGACACCCAATCCCAAATCCCCTAC
>JALUBW010000017.1:4189-6387 GCA_027044735.1 Anaerolineales bacterium | reverse complement strand
CCTCGGGGTTCATGGTGGCCTCCGGTAACATTTTCTTTTGGAGGTTCATCTTACCCCGGTAACATTTTAGATGATAGAACGCGCGTTTGTTGACGCCCGAAAAAACTTGTGGTATGCTTGCCATCCGATAGTGCCGGATGGGATATTTGCCGGTTGAGCATTTTCCGTTTTAACTGAAGGAGGAACGGCCATAGCGAAAGAAAGTGATTACAGGATAAACGAAAGCATCCGCGCGCCCAAAGTACGTTTGGTGGACGCGAACGGCAGGAACGTTGGGGTGGTTTCAAGGGCAGAGGCGCTCCGCATTGCCCGCGAAGCCAATTTGGATTTGGTGGAGGTAGCCCCCAACGCCAATCCACCTGTCTGCCGGGTGATGGATTTCGGCAAGTTTCTCTACGAACGCTCTAAAAAGGAGCGGCAGGCACGGAAATCGCAAGCCCGCGTTGAAATCAAGGAACTCCGTCTGCGGCCGAAAACCAGTGAGCACCATCGCGATTTCAAAGTGCGCAGCGCCCGCAAGTGGCTTGAAAAAGGCATGAAAGTGCGGGTGCGAATGCTTTTTCGCGGGCGCGAAATCACCTACCCTGAAATTGCTTTGGAAGATTTGAAAGAGGTCGCTAAGGCTTTGGAAGATGTGGCCGTTGTGGAAAGGCCGCCGGTGCTGGAAGGGCGCTCAATGCTGATGATTTTGGCTCCGGCGACGAAGAAGCGTAGCAAGAAATAACTTTTCGGAGAAAAACGCGTTGCTCGGGTACTGCCGTTGGGGCAACGCGGCGAAATCTTGGTAAGGAGAGAGTAAAGTGCCGCGCAAGCAAAGAACCGGTAAGTACAAGATTAAGACGCATAAGGCAACAAGCAAGCGCTTTCGCGTTACGGGTTCGGGCAAACTGGTGCGCACCAAAGGCGGCAAGAGCCACCTCCGCCGCCGCACTTCCAAGCGCACTAAGCGCCTGTTCACTGAAATGTTGCCCGTGCAGGGGCGCGGTTATATCAAGCGGATTCATCGCTTGGCGCCCTACCTCAAAAAGCAGGAAAGTTAATCCATCCCACATTTTTGCGGCCGCTGGGTGTACTAACGGGCAGGTAAACTGCCGACGCTCAGGGGACCGCAGGAGGTAAAAATGCGAGTAAAGACAGGTTTTGTTCGTCGCCGCAGGCACAAGAAGGTGCTGAAACTGACCAAAGGGCAGTGGGGCGCGCGCTCGCGGCTTTTCCGCCGCGCCAACGAGGCTATGATGAAAAGCCTCTGGTATGCCTACCGCGACCGCCGCACCCGCAAACGCGACCTGCGCCGTTTGTGGATTGCGCGCATCAACGCTGCTGCCCGTCAGAACGGCACTACCTACAGCCGCTTGATTCACGCCCTCAAAAAGGCCAACATCAACCTTAACCGCAAAATGTTGGCGGATTTGGCGGTGCGCCACCCTGAAGCCTTCAAGGCTGTGGTGGAGCAGGCTTTCAAAGCCGCCGAATGAATTGGGCTGACATCCAAGCAATCGCGGAGCCGATAAAGGCTCCGCTTTTTTGTAACCTTACCCCTAATTTCTAAATTACCTCACCATGCCACGCCGCTTTTACCTCAAATGCTCTCGTTTGTGCCAAATAATTGTGTATGCCATCGGCGTTTTGGTGCTGGCGGTGCTGGGGGCGAGTATGCCTTCCCTCATACGCTGGGTGAACACGCTGCCGCGCTCACGGCGCGTCTTGGCGTACCTGAGAGCCCCGCAAGAGCACCGCGATTGGCAAATGCCGGCGTTAGTGCGCTGCGGCAATGCACCGTTCCTTTTCCCCAGCCGCGGCTACATTGGTTACCTTTGGGATGATTCCTTCCAACTTTTCCACCGGCATCAGGGAATTGATATTTTCGGCGGCACCGAGCCGGGGGTAACGCCAGTTTACGCCGCCTACGACGGCTTCCTCACACGCCTGCCGAACTGGAAAGCCTCGGTTATCATCCGCATTTCCCACGACCCGCTCAGCCCCCATCGCGAAATCTGGACTTATTACACCCACATGGCAGACCCGTGGGGCAAATCCTTCATTTCCAAAGAGTTCCCGGCGGGGAGCAGGGAGGTTTTTGTGCGCGCGGGCACTCTTTTGGGCTATCAGGGCAACTATTCAGGCAAACCGGGGCTCCCTGTGGGTGTGCATTTGCACTTCTCAATTGTGCTTTCCGATGAGCATGGCGGCTTTCGCAA
>JALUBW010000017.1:0-4089 GCA_027044735.1 Anaerolineales bacterium | reverse complement strand
GTAATCTGTGGTTTATTCTCTCTTTGGAGGCATCATGGAACTCAACGACAAACTTGCTTTTGTTTTAGGCAGTGGGCAAGGGTGCGGGCGTGAAGCCGCGCTTCAACTTGCCGCGGCGGGCGCGTTCATCGCTGGCTTTGATTTCAGCCCTATGCACGCCGAGCAAACAACCCAAGCCATTATCGCCCAAGGCGGGCGCGCAAAATCCTACGGCGGCGATGTGGTCAAGAAAATTGCTTTTCAGACCACGATAAACGACATCACCGACGACTGGGGCGAAGAACGGATTGACGTGCTGGTGAGCGCGGTGGACGTTGCCCCCAATGCCCACCTTTTGCGCTTGGATGAATGGGATTGGCACCGAGCGCTTGACAGCAACCTCACGCTCCCCTTTCTCGCCGCGCAGGTTGTGGGGCGCATAATGCAGGCTCAAGGCGGCGGAGTGATGATTTTCCTCGGTCAAATGCCCAACCGCCCCGATAGCGTGGTGTATCAGGCGGGCAAGCAAGGCTTGGTTGGGCTTGTGCGCAACGCAATGCGCGCCCTCGCCCCTTCCCACATCCGCGTTCACCTTCTTTGGTTAGACGATGCCACCGCCCCGCCCGATGCCATTTCCATTGCACAAGCCGCGGAGCGCATTGGCAACCCGCCTGCCAAAGATTGCGGCGCGCTGATTCGCTGGCTTGCTTCCCCCGCTGCCGAACCGCTCAGCAGTGCCATTCTGAAACCTTGAAAATCTGAGGCTGCCATGTCCCGAATTTCAAAACTCCGCAAAGCCCTCCAAAAAGCCGGTTTGGACGCGCTTGCCCTCAACCCAAGCCCAAGCCTCACCTACCTCACCGGCTTGCACTTTCACCTGATGGAGCGGCCGGTGGTGGCGCTTTTCACTGCGGCGGGGCAAGTTGGGCTTGTTTTGCCCGAACTGGAGTTGCCCAAAGTCGCCAACCGCGCCGAGATTGAGCCGTTCCCCTACGGTGAAGACCCAAGCGCGTGGGGGAATGCCTTCCGCCGCGCCGCGGAGGCGCTAAAATTGGATGGGGCGCGCATCGGCGTTGAACCGACCCGGCTCCGCGTGCTTGAGTTGCGCTTTTTGGAAGGGGCTATGCCGCGGGCAAAATTCGTTTCCGCGGCAGAAGTGCTTGCATCTCTGCGCGAGATCAAGGATGAAAACGAACTCGCCGCGATGCGCGAAGCGGTGCGGATTGCCCAAGAAGCCCTGCGGGCGGCGATGCGCTCATTTCACGAAGGGATGACTGAGCGCGAACTTGCCGCCGAGGTGGTGCTCCAACTGCTGAGGCACGGCTCGGAGCCCGAATTGCCCTTCCAGCCCATCGTTTCGGCTGGCGAAAACGCCGCAAACCCCCACGCCGTCCCCACCGACCGCCCCATCCGCCGCGGCGACCTTCTGATTGTGGACTGGGGGGCTACATACCGCGGCTACTTCTCCGACCTGACGCGCACTTTTGCCGTTGGCGAGGTTGACGAGGAACTGGAGTGCATTGTGGCGGTGGTGGGCGAAGCAAACGCCGCGGGGCGCTCTGCCGCCCGCCCCGGCATCCCCGCCGGTGAGGTGGATAAAGCCGCCCGCGAGGTCATTGCCAAAGCCGGTTACGGCGAATTTTTCACCCACCGCACAGGGCACGGCTTGGGACTGGACGTGCATGAGCCGCCGTTCATTTATGGCGGCAATGGTGAAATTTTGCGTCCGGGCATGACTTTCACCGTGGAGCCCGGGATTTACCTACCCGGCAAAGGCGGCGCGCGTATTGAGGACGATGTGGTGATAACCGAAACCGGCGCCGAAAGTCTGAGCGATTTGCCGCGTGAAATTTGGCGGCTGGGTTAGCCCTGCTTTCGTGGTTTCGTAAGCCTAAATCAAAAAAGCCCCTCTCGCGGAGGGGCTTTTTTGTAGCAAATTGGGGCGGAAAAGGTTATTCTTCCTCTTCCTCTTCGGCGCGGGCGGAGATGACTTCGGGCTCGGCGCCGGTTTCAACCGCTTCTGCCGCACCTTCAACCTCTTCCTCACTGCGCGGGGCGGTTGCAACCACGATGACCTCATCGGGGTTTTCCAACACTTCAACACCCTCGGGCAAAACGAGGTCTTTCACCAAAATGCTGTCGCCGATAGAAGCAAGATTGGTGATGTCAACAACCAGCCGCTCGGGCATGTTGCCCGGCAGGGATTCTACCTCCACCGATTCCATTGCCTGCACGATGACGGCGCCGTAGGCTTTGACGGCTTTGGCTTCGCCTTGTAGTTCAATCGGCACCTCGGCGTGCATTTTCTCGGTGAGCGAAAGCGCCTGAAAGTCCACATGCAAGAGATTGCCGCGGATGAAATCCTTTTGGCGTTCGCGCACCACGGTGGTGTGTTGTTTGCCTTCCAGTTCCAAAATCACCAGCGTGGAAGTGGAAAGGCCGCGCAGCGCTTTAGAGGCTTCGCGGTAATCCAGCACCAAGGGGATGGGGTCAATGTGTTTGCCGTAAAGCACGGCGGGCAATTTGCCTTCGCGGCGCAATTGCTTGACTTTCTTGCCGGTCACATCGCGCCTCTCGGCGTGCAAAACCACTTTTTCCATTTTTTCCTTCCTCGGAGCGCCTCTCACCCCGTTTTGGGGTTACCTTCGCTCCTTTAGAATGGGTTGTTGGGGCAACAAAAATCGCCCCACAGGGCGAATGAGCGCCCCAATTTTAGCCACATAGCGGGTGTTCGTCAATGTTTGGCGGAGCGTGAAAATCCCGTATCGCAGGGGGTGTTTCAAAGTTGTCCGAGTTACCACCTTGGGCCACGGTGTGCGGCCTCCACATAGGAGGTGCCGGAAATGTGGTCGGAGGGGAAGTCTTCCGGCCTCACATCGGTGCCGACCAGCGCGCCGGGTTCAAGCACTATGTTCGGGGGCAAGATGCTGGCTTTACCTATCATCGTGAGCGTCACTTCGGGCGTAATTCCACCGACCTGCGCTCCTTTCCCAACCACGACGCGTTTGTCAATCACCGCGCGCTCCACTTGTGCATTTTCTTCAACCACGGTGTCGGTAAGGATGATGGAATCGCGCACCACCGCGCCGCTTTTCACATGCACCCCGGGGGAAAGGACGCTGTGCTCAACCAAAGAGCCGGGCTCTAAGATGCACCCGTCGGAAATTAGGCTGTTGCGCACCTCGGCGCCGCGGCGCATCCGCATTGGCGGCCGTTCTTCGGTGCGAGTGTGGATGATCCATGACCTGTCGTACAAGTCCAGCAAAGGCGGCTCTTGGAGCAGGTCCATGTGTGCTTCCCAGTATGAAAGCACTGTGCCCACATCGCGCCAGTAGCCTTTGTAGGGGAATGCGAAAACGCGGTAGCCCTCTTTGACCATCCGCGGCAGGATGTCTTTGCCGAAGTCGTGGCTGGAATCGGGGCGGTTGTGGTCTTCCCAGAGCACTTTGTCAAGCACGCCGAGGTTGAAAATGTAGATACCCATGTTTGCAAGGTCGGAGGGTGGTTCGGGGGGCTTTTCCACAAAATCGGTGACGCGAAATTCATCATCCACCGCCACAATGCCGAAACGCGAGGCTTCTTCTATCGGCACGCGGATGACGCCCATCGTTAGGTCGGCGCGCTGAGCGCGATGAAAAGCCAGCATTTCGCTGTAGTCCATTTTGTAGATGTGGTCGCCTGAAAGGATCAGCACAAAATTGGGATTGCCGGATTTCACAAAGCGGAAATTTTGCTGAACGGCATCAGCAGTGCCTGCAAACCAGCCGGAGGCGCTGCGCGAGCGGTAAGGGGTGTAGATGCGCACTCCGCCGGTCCAGTCGCGGTTTAGGTCCCACGGCGCGCCGGAGCCGATGTGCTCAATCAACGAATGTGGGCGGTATTGCGCGACCACCATCACATCAAACAAACCGGAGTTCACGCAATTTGACAGCGCAAAATCAATGATGCGGTATTTTCCGGCAAAGGGAACCGCCGGCTTGGTGCGTTTTGAAGTGAGGATGCTCAGCCGCGAGCCTTCCCCGCCTGCAAGGATTACCACACGAGTTTTCATAGCCGCCTCCGTGAACAGAAAACCGTAAATGAGGAACCGCAGATTACACAGATTAGCGC
>JALUBW010000016.1 GCA_027044735.1 Anaerolineales bacterium | reverse complement strand
AAAAGAGGGTATAATGCTCATCGTGCCACGCCGGAGCGGAAAATGTCGGAAATTGAGCCTCTGACTTGGGAAGCGACATACGCGATTGTTGATGCGCTACAAGAACGCCACCCTTTGCGGGATTTGGCAGAGGTGTCGTTAGAACAAATTTACCGCTGGGTTATTGCGCTCCCCAATTTTGATGATGACCCCGCTTTGGCGAACGATGAAATTTTGATGGATATTTACCGTGAGTGGCTTGACAGGTTGGTGGTGAGTTAGTTAGCGCATACATCTGTTCATCGTAAAGAATGCAAAGCAAATTTCTGTGTTTTCTTTACTAATCTGTGAAATCTGTGTTTTTTCTCTCAAGGCTGAGAAGTTAATTGTGGCATTTACCCTGCCCGTCAGGGTTGCAAGGTTGGCAATCACATCCAAAGGAGATGGTGAACATGAGCACCGATGACCTGAACTCCCCAGAATACAAGGACAAAATTCCCGAAGAACTGCAGGGGACGGTCGCCATCACCACGCTTGACCGCATTTACAACTGGGGGCGGCGGAATTCCCTCTGGCCGATGATGTTTGGGCTGGCATGCTGCGCTATTGAGATGATCTGTACGGCGGCGGCGCGCTTTGACTTTGCCCGCTTCGGCATGGAGGTTATGCGCTCCAGCCCCCGTCAGGCAGACGTGATGATTGTGGCCGGCACAGTAACCAAGAAAATGCTGCCGCAAGTGGTCCGCCTTTACAACCAAATGGCTGACCCGAAGTATGTGGTGGCGATGGGCGCTTGCGCCTCGGGTGGCGGCCCGTTCAAAGAGGGCTACAACGTGGTTTCGGGCATTGATAAGTACCTGCCGGTGGACGTTTACATCCCCGGTTGTCCGCCCACCCCGCAGGCTTTGATTTACGGCTTGATGAAACTTCAGCAAAAGGTGGATAAGCAATCCATCAAAGAAGTGTACAGCAACGCGGGGAAGGAAATCCCGATTCCCGTGCTTGGGCCCGACATTATGGACCCGCGCGATTACGAAAAAATCCGCGAATACACCCTCAAAAAGGCTGAAGCCGAAGCCCAAGCCGCTACAGCCGCCGAATCCGCGCAGTCTGCGTAAGTGGAGTGATTCCGATGAGCGAACAAGTTGTGGCAACCGAACAAGATTTGTTGCTTTCTCGCTTCCCCGAGGTGGTGAAGCCCGACGAGCGCAAAGGCTATGACGGCTATATCGTGGACGCCAAAGCCTTGCTGGATTTTGCCAAAACCTTGCGCGACGACTTGGGCTACGATTACCTTTCCTCAGTCACCGGCGTGGATTACCTCCCTGAAGGGAAAATGGAGGTTGTGTACCACGCCTACAAGACCACCGGCGGCGCGCCGTTGGTTTTCAAAGTGCAGGTGCCCCGTGAAAACCCGGTTGTGCCTTCCTTGGTTTCCATCTACCCCGGTGCTGATTTTCAAGAGCGCGAGGCGTGGGATTTGCTGGGTATCAAGTTTGAAGGGCATCCCAACCTCAAGCGCATTTTGATGTGGGAAGGTTTCCACGGGCATCCGCTCCGCAAGGATTGGCACGAGCCCTATTACGAAGAAGAGCATAAGCCCTACAAAAGCCGCTGGCCCGAGGGCAAAGCCTTCCGCGCCGAAGACCGCAACCCATTCGGCAAAAATGTGGATTACCCGGCCGGCTTTGACCCCGCCAAGTGGACTCCCGATATCAGCGATGCCCTTATCTATGAAGGCCTCGGGCGCATTGATAAGCCACGCGACGACCTGCCGACCGAGCAAATCATTGTCAACCTTGGACCTCAGCACCCTTCCACCCACGGCGTTTTCCGCATGGTTGTTACGCTGGACGGCGAAACCATCGTTGACCTTGAGCCGGTGATGGGCTACTTGCACCGCAACCACGAGAAAATTGGCGAGCGCAACACTTGGCTGATGAACATGCCTTTCACCGACCGCTTGGATTACCTTTCGCCGATGAGCAACAACTTTGGTTATGCGCTCGCGGTGGAAAAATTGCTTGGCGTGAAGCCGCCCGAACGTGCCGAATATATCCGCGTAATTATGGCGGAACTCACCCGTATCCAAAACCACATTTTCGCAATCGGCATGTTCCTCAACGACATGGGCGCTTTCTTCACGCCTTCGCTTTACGCGATTGAAGAGCGCGAACTTATTTTGGATGTGTTTGAGGCGGTTGCCGGTTCCCGCATGATGGTGAACTACTTCCGCTTTGGGGGCGTGGCGCGTGACATTCCCGAAGATGTGATGAAGAAAATCCACGACCTCGCATTTGAGCGCCTGCCGCGGCGGATTGATGAACTTGACCGCTACTTGACCAACAGCGAAATTGTGCGGGCGCGTGGTGAGGGCGTTGGCGTGCTTCCCGCCGAGAAAGCAATTGCCTTTTCGGCAGCAGGGCCAGTGCTCCGCGCTTCGGGCGTGCCCTACGATGTGCGCCGAGCTGAGCCTTACGGCATTTACGACCGCTTTGATTTTGACGTGGCAGTGCGCTACCACGGCGATGTTTACGACCGCTACCTTATCCGCATGGACGAAGTGCGGCAGAGCATCCGCATCATCCAGCAAGCGCTGAAGCAAATCCCTGAGGGACCCATTATGACGGGCAAGCCGCAATACCAGCACCGTGTGCCGCCCGGCGAATCTTATGGGCGGGTTGAAGGCCCCAAGGGTGAACTCGGCTTCTACGTGGTCTCAAACGGTAAAGGTAACCCGTGGCGCTATCACGTGCGGGCGCCTTCATTTATCAACCTAACTGCGCTTGCTGAGATGACCAGAGGTCATAAAGTGGCCGACATTGTCGTCATCCTCGGTTCTATTGACATCGTTTTGGGCGAAGTAGACCGCTAACGGAGTGAACCAATGGACGGAACCGGTATTCTCAAAGGCTTAGCCGTAACTTTCAAGCGCATGCTTGACACTTACATTGACGATTTCAAGCGCGGCAAAAAGCGCTATTACACCGAAGAGGGCATTCGTTACCGCCAAAGCGCAGAGGTGAAAGGCATCTTCACGGTGCAGTATCCGGACGAGAAATTGCCCGTGCCCGAGGAATTTCGCTTCGTGCCGTTTTTGGTGTACGACGAGGGCCCCAACGGTGAGCGCAAAGACCGCTGCACTGCTTGCGGCATCTGCTCTAAGGTTTGCCCCGCTCAGTGCATTTGGATCAAGCGCGCTACCAATCCCAAGACTGGGCGCCCCATTCCGCACTCGGAAGAGTTTTACATTGACATTGATATGTGCATGAACTGCGGCCTGTGTGCGGAATACTGCCCGTTTGATTCAATCAAGATGGACCATGACTACGAACTGGCTACCTATGACCGCCACAGGGATAACATCCTCAACAAAGAGCGGCTGCTCAAGCCTGCTTCGTACTACGCGCAAATCCGCCCGCTGAACTACGCCCGTGAGGAAGAGGCAAAGCGGCAGGCGGAGGAAGCCAAGCGCAAAGCGGCAGAAGCGCGGGCTAAGCGCATGGCGGCGCGTAAGAAAGCCGCTCCGCCAAAGAAAGAAGACAAATCTTAGGCGGTGGAGTTCCTCGCTTTTTGAGCCAGCCCCCTCTGAGCAAATTTCAAAGGCGGACAGGGGCCGAACATCCCCTTGTTCTGCCCGCCTCTTGGAGAGGAAAAGAAGGAAAATATGTGTCATTTTGGTGGCCTCGCTGCCAAAATGACACATAACTTCTTCTTTATTCTTCTCTTCAGGGGCGTTGTCCGCCCCTGAACTGAGCGAAGGAGGGGGCTGGCTTTGGCGTCCGTTCACGGCGCTGGATGGCGGGTGTGCCATGTATGAGCAGATAGAATTGCTTTTCCCCTCGCGGGCAATTTCTTCTCTGCGCGAACTGCGAGGTGAAAAGTGGCGGCGGCTGGTGGAACGGGTGCTGGCGCAACCGGCCGATTCTGTTGAGCGCTTGGGCTTTGTGTTGATGATGAGCCGCATTGTTCGCTGCAACACCTGTTCCATAGAGAGCCAGCGGGCGTTTCACGGGTGTGAGGTTTGCGCCCGCAAGGCTTTGACCCGCCTGCGCGCCGATGAGGATGAGTTGCTACAAATGCACCGAGAAGCATGTGAGGAAGTGGAGCAGTTTCTCGGACGGGAGCACTAAAAGGTTGTTGAGAAACGCCTCGCTTCGCCCTCACCCCTCAAGCCGCCTAACGGCGGCTTTCTCTCCTCTCCCAGTGGGAGAGGAGAGAAAAGGCGAGCGCAGCGAGCCAAAGTGGGGTGAGGGCTGGATAAGGCTTCTACACTTGTGAGCACTGTTTCCACACATCTTTAGTGCTCCCTCTCGGACAGAAACGAAAGTGATTTTTCTAAACAACGTTATAATGTTACTATTCTTATCCACAAAAGAGGTGTGCTATGAGCCAAGTTACAAAAGATGCCGTCCTTGCGGCGTTGAGCAAGGTTGAAGACCCCGATTTGAAGCAAGATTTGGTTTCGCTGGGGATGATCCGCGACTTGAAAATAGACGGCGGCAAGGTTAGTTTTACGATTGTGCTGACCACGCCAGCCTGCCCGCTCAAATCCAAGATGGAGGCAGATGCCCGCGCGGCCGTCCAAGCCATTCCCGGCGTTGAGTCGGTGGATGTGAAGATGGACGCCGAAGTTCCGGCAGATGGGCGCGCCCGCGGTTTGCTGAAATTGCCCGTCCGTAACGCGATTGCAATTGGTTCGGGCAAGGGCGGCGTAGGCAAGAGCACCGTTGCCGTCAATGTAGCAGTTGCGCTGGCGCAGGCAGGTGCACGCGTTGGCCTGATTGACGCCGATATTTACGGCCCCAACGTGCCGACCATGATGGGCGTGCGCCACCTTCCGCCTGCACGCGACGGCCGCATTCAACCCGCAATGGCTTACGGCGTCAAACTCATGTCAATTGGCTTTCTCGTGAAGCCCGGCCAAGCGCTGATTTGGCGCGGGCCGATGCTTCATTCTGCCATTCGCCAGTTCCTCAGCGATGTGGACTGGGGCGAATTGGACTACATGATTGTTGACCTGCCCCCCGGCACGGGCGATGCGCCGCTCAGCCTTGCCCAAAGCCTTTCCCTTTCCGGCGGCGTTATCGTTACCCTGCCGCAAAAGGTTTCGCTGGATGATGCCAGCCGCGGCTTGGAAATGTTCCAAAAATTGCAGGTGCCGGTGCTGGGCGTGATTGAAAACATGAGTTACCTTGAACTGCCCGACGGCACAATCATGGACATTTTCGGCAGCGGCGGTGGCAAAGCGCTTGCTGAGCACGCCGGCGTGCCTTTCCTTGGTTCAATCCCGATTGACCCGAAGGTGCGCGAAGGCAGTGACGAGGGCGTGCCGATTGTGGTATCCGACCCAGAATCGGCAGTGGCAAAGGCATTCATTGAGATTGCCGAGCAATTGGCTTCTCAACTCAGCATTAACGCCTTGCAGGGCAAGAGCCCATCTTCAATTCAATTGGAGATAAAGTAGCGCTCAATGAGCACCGTTGTTGGAATTCGCTTTCGCGCGGTCGGCAAAGTTTACTACTACGACGCCGGTTGCTGTCCTGCGGTTGGCGTGGGCGAATTTGTGATTGCGCCCAGCCGCCGCGGGACGCAAATCGGCGAGGTGGTGAAACTTGTGCCCGACCCGCCCGATCCGCCTGAGGGCGGCTGGCGCGCCGTGATCCGCAAAGCGACCGGCCGCGACCTGACTTTGCGCCGTTTGCTCCGCCGGCGCGAGTTGGAGGCTTTGCTTTTCGCCCGTCAGAAGGCGCGCGAGTTGGGCTATGAAGGCCTCAAGGTGGTAGAAGCCGAAATTTCATTTGATGAGCGCTTTCTCACCGTGCTTTACGGCGCGGAGGGAAGCACCAAGACCGATGTCCGCCCTTTGCACCAGTCCCTTGCCCGCAAGTTCCCCCGCAAGCAGGTGGAATTTCGCAGGCTCGGGCCGCGCGATGTCGCCCGTTTGCTCCCCGGCATGGGCGCTTGCGGCATGGAGGAGCGGTGCTGTGCGCGCTTTTTGACCGATTTCGCGCCGGTTTCAATCAAGATGGCGAAGGTGCAGGGCGTTTCGCTCACCCCTTCGGAAATTACGGGCATGTGCGGGCGGCTGAGGTGCTGTTTGGTGTATGAGTACGAACAGTACGCCGAAGCCGCCAAGACATTGCCCAAGCGCAAAAAGCGGGTGATGACGCCGCGCGGCGAGGGGAAAGTGGTTGACCTTTATCCCTTGAAGCAAACGGTGCTGGTGCTTTTGGACGAGGGGGGCGTGCAGGAATTCCGCCGCGACGAGTTAGAGCCGTGGAACGAGGCGGAAGCCCGCCGCCGCGCCGAGGCAGTATCCACGGATTGAAGAAAAACCACAGAAAACACAGAAATTTTCTCTTTGCGCCTTTGCACTTCCTTTGCGTCTCTGCGTTAACCTTGGCG
>JALUBW010000015.1 GCA_027044735.1 Anaerolineales bacterium | reverse complement strand
TTCCTCCCACAGCGAATCGTCAATATGGCGGAAAAGGCGCTGGGCGCGCGGATGCCACGTCCACCAGAGGTTGTAGGCCAGTTCGCCAAGGCGGTTGATGCGGCGGGGCAGGCTGAAGTGGTTGGGAAAATCGGTAAAAAACGAAAGCATGAAGCCATCCTTGCGGCAAGGCCACATAAATTGACAGAGTGAGCGCAAAGCGCCCACCGCGCCGATTTTACCACGGTTGATCGCGAGCCAAGCCAGCGATTAGCCCCCTTGCCTTCAAACGAAAGCCTCAACCCTCATCGTGAAACGCAAACGACCTTCTGTGGATGGCCGAAAGGCCAAATTCCCTGACGGCGGCACGGTGAAATGCCGTTCCATAGCCTTTGTGCCGCCCAAAACCGTAGGCAGGGAAAGCCCCATCGTAAGAGCGCATCAGTTCATCGCGGTGCACCTTAGCAAGGATGGAAGCCGCGGCAATGCTGAGGGCGCGGCCATCGCCTTTGACCAAAGCCGTCTGCGGCAACACACACTCCGGCAGGGTAAAGTAGTCCAACAGCAAATAATCGGGGACAACGCCCAAAAACGCCAGCGCTCGCCGCGCGGCGAGGTACACAGCCTGCACAATGCCTAAGGAATCAATCTCGGCAGGCAAAGAATAGCCAACTGCCCACGCTAACGCAAGGGACTCAATCACCTCGGCAAGACGCTCCCGCCGGTGGGGGGTGAGCGCTTTAGAATCGTCCACGCCGTCAAGCGGCAATTCGCTCATCCCCTGCGGGAAAACAACAACGCCAACAGCAACCGGGCCGGCGAGTGCGCCGCGCCCCGCCTCGTCTATTCCAGCGACAAACCTAAAGCCCCCATTCCACAAACTGCGCTCAAAAGCAAAATCAGGCCTTTGCTTTACCGTCATACACTCCCCGCAAAGCGTTCCAACGAATTGTCAGCAAATCCCAAGCCATCCTAAGCGAATCGCCCACAAGGCGAACGCGGCTGTCGGGGTCAAAGTACCAATCCACCGGCACTTCCACAATGCGGTAGCCGCGCCTACGGGCTATGAACAGCACTTCCACATCAAACGACATGCCGGGGAGGGTCTGAAAGCGGAAAACGTCTTCGGCCACTTCGGCGCGGAAGCATTTGAAGCCGCATTGAGTGTCTTTGAAGCCGGGAAGCGCCATTGCCTGCACCATCAAGTTGAAAGCGCGCCCTATAATATGCCGATAGGAAGGCTCACCTATGCGCCGCGAATCCGGAAGTTCGCGAGAAGCAATGGCAATATCAAAATTTTCCAGCCGCGGCGGGAGGAAGCGCGCCACTTGCTCAATCGGCATGGAAAGATCGGCATCGCTCAGAAAGCGATAAGCACCACGCGCCTCCAGCATTCCCCGCCGCACAGCAAGCCCTTTGCCGCGCTCATCCTCATGAAAAACACGCACCACCCCCGGATTGGCCGCCTCAAATTCGCGCGCAATTTCCAGCGTGTTATCCTCAGAGCCGTTTTCAACTATAACCACTTCGGAGCGGTAAGGCTGAGAACGCAAAAATTCCAACACTTTGGGTAAAGTGCCGGGCAGGCGGCGCGATTCGTTGTGCGCGGGAATCACAACCGAAAGGAAAATGGAATCAGTAGACCGTGTTTGCATAGAGCAGATAAAAGACCACGCCAACGGAAACGCATAGGGTAATGGTGGCTAAAATGCCCAAAATAGCCCACTGGCGAGGCGTAAAGTTGAAATAGCGTTCAACCTTCTTTAAGGTCTTAGAAGAGCGGCGCTTTTTGGGGCGCGCCTTCTTTTTTGGCCGCTCGGGCGCCGTGGATTTACGGGATGAAACGGCCT
This sequence comes from Anaerolineales bacterium, assembly GCA_027044735.1. Taxonomy (GTDB): domain Bacteria; phylum Chloroflexota; class Anaerolineae; order Anaerolineales; family DRMV01; genus JALUBW01. The sequence goes on along the minus strand of JALUBW010000015.1, from coordinate 4,583 downwards.
CAAAAACTCTTAGCACCTGCTTTGGGGTGAGCACCACCTCAGACTCTTTTGCTAAGCGGGCAAAATACCGCTTCAGCCCATCCACCAACAAGGGCTTTACGGCGGGATTTACCGGGTCAATATCTACACCGGGGTTTGTGAAGACCATTATAGGTTTGACAGACACCCTTTCCCCCAGCACTTTTTCTAAAAATTGCTCGGCTGCCTTGGCCTGCTCAAGCGCGGTGCGCACAATGTTTGGCTTTGCCAAACGATAACGCCGCGAATTGCGCTGCATCACCTCCCAGTATTCCTCCCGTATGCGGTAAAAGCCCGCGTTAGGCCACACGGCAAGCAAATAAGCCCCGCTCGGGCCAACTAAAAGCGGCGGCAGGGGAGTGGCCTGCCCATCCGGCTTTAAGCCGCGGATAAGCAAATAGCGGTTATCCAGAAACGAGCGGAGCAGTTCAACGACCTCATCTTGCGCTTTCTGCTCGCGATACCACCTACTGCCGTATCTAGCCACCAACTGCCAGCGCTTTAGGGTGCTTGCGCGGGCCTCTTCCACTTCCGGTGTCAAATTCACAACCTGCATGGTTCCTTACCTCGCTTTTAGCAACTCAGCAGGTAACATTTGGGTTTATTATAAACCGAAAATACCCAGCACAGCGTTGACTTTTCGCTTGAGATGCATTCAAAATACGTAAAAAGCGGATTCGTTATGATATACTGGCGCAAGTTTAAAAGACGACAAAAAGGAGGCTAAGATGCGGGTATTGCTCCAGCGCGCCAAATGGGGCAAAGTGAGTATTGATGGCCGGGTTGTGGGAGAAATCGGTCTTGGAGTGGTGCTTTTGGTGGGAGTAACCCATTCCGACACCGAAAAAGAAGCCGCCTACCTCGCCAACAAAATCGCGAATCTGCGCATATTCAACGATGAAAACGGCAAAATGAACCTGTCGTTGCTGGAAGTTGGAGGAGCGGCTTTGGTCATTTCGCAATTCACCCTCTACGCCGATGTACGAAAAGGCCGCAGGCCAGCATTTGTGGAGGCCGCGCCGCCTTCCATCGCCCGCCCGTTGATAGACCGCTTCGGCGAAATGCTGCAAGAGCAAGGCGTGCCGGTGCAAACTGGGGAATTTGGCGCCCACATGGAGGTGAGCCTTTGCAACGATGGGCCAGTAACAATCTGGCTGGAACGGAACGCTGAGCAACGGTGAAGCCGCGCCCAACCCAAACCCGCAAGTTTGACCATGGAGGAGGAAATGAGCCCTGTTTGCCGCGGCGTGCGCGGAGCAACGACTGTCCCCAAAAACTCACGCGAAGCCATTTTGCGCGAAACGCGCCGCTTGCTCGCGCTGATGATTCACCTGAACGGCATTCGCGCCGAGGATGTCGCCAGCGCCATTCTCACCACCACGCCCGACCTAAATGCCGAGTTTCCCGCGCTGGCCGCACGCCAACTCGGCTGGAAGCACGTGCCCCTGCTCTGCGGGCACGAGATGAGCGTGCCCGACCAACTCCCCCGCGTTGTGCGCATCCTTGTCCACTGGAACACCGACAAGACCCAGCGCGAAATCGTCCATGTGTACCTTGGCGAAGCCGCCAAACTGCGCCCCGACCAACTGCACCTGCAAGAGGTGGATTGGGAAGTACTTGAGGCTTGGATAGCCGAACAACTGGCAGCCTTTCAACGCGAAAAATAGGAGAAACATCATGGAATTCACAATAGCCTTCATCGGGCCCGGAACTATGGCAGAGGCGATGATAGCAGGGTTGCTGAGCAAAAGGGTGACCGAGCCAGAAAAGATTATCGCCGCAGGGCCGCGCCGCGAGCGCCTAAACGAATTGGCTTCGCGCTACGCAATCCACACCACAACCGAAAACCCCGCCGCCGCTCAGGGTGCAGACTTGGTGGTGCTTTCAGTCAAGCCACAGGTTTTGGCAAAAGTGCTACCCGAACTGCGCGGCAAAATTCGCCCCGACGCACTTGTACTTTCAATTGTGGCGGGCGCCACTATTCCCCATCTTGCCGCCGAGTTGGAACATGAGGCGATTGTCCGTGCTATGCCCAACACCCCGGCGCAAATCGGCATGGGCATTACGGTTTGGACGGCTTCTAAAGCCGTAACCTCTGCCCAACGCGACCGCGCCGAGAGTGTACTCGCGGCTCTGGGCGAAACCGTTTTTATGGAAGACGAGGTTTACCTTGACATGGCAACCGCGCTTTCGGGCACAGGACCGGCTTATGTTTTCCTTTTTATGGAAGCGTTGGTAGATGCAGGCGTGCATTTAGGCTTCCCGCGGCGGGTGGCGGAAAAATTAGTAGTGCAAACCGTAAAAGGCTCTGCTGCCTACTACGAGCGCCAGCAGGGGCAGGTACACCTTGCCCACCTGCGCAATCAAGTCACCTCGCCGGGCGGCACATCCGCCGCGGCGCTGTATTACCTTGAAAAAGCGGGCTTCCGCACTGCCATTTCGCGCGCCGTATGGGCAGCCTACGAGCGCGCCCTTTCGCTTGCCCAAAACGGCAAGCCACAGCCGCCAAAGTAAGTTTGGCGTTATCCTTTATTCCGGAATCCTAAACATGGTTGCAAGTCGGAACACCAAGGACTTACTCCCCTTGAGTTTGACCTTGCGCATCAAGTAAGCCCACATAGGGTCTAACTCGCGGTTGACCAGAGCCAAAAAATTTTTGACGCTGGTCTCAAAGAACAAATCCGGTTCTTCCACAATGCCGGGGGTGATGGTCATTTGGCCGTCGTGTATGCGCACCACCCAATCTCCGCCCTCTTTGCCCTTGATGCGGAGTTGAACGGTCACATCGGCGTCTTTGGCCTGCTCAGGCACGAAATTTTCTTCGGCCAGTTTTAGCACTTCTTCTACAGAGTTTATATGTTGCATGGTTCATCCTTTCCAATTTCGTCGCCGAAGCAAATGCCGATTTCGCGCGCCGTCCTCACAGCGTCGCAGTTGGGGTCAACGCGCTTTGGCTCGGCAAGCGCTTCGTCAAGCGTGATTGATGTAACGCGCATACGGCGGAGCACAGCCACGCGCCCGAACTTTCCTTGCACCACCAGCCTCATGGCCTCGCCCGCCAGCGTGGTGGCGAGCCAGCGGTCAAATGCGGAAGGGGAGCCGCCGCGCTGAAGGTGCCCTAACACGGTAACGCGCGTCTCTGCACCGCATTCCTCCTCAATGTACCTGCCCACAATTTGCCCAATGCCGCCAAGCCGCGGCACAATTAGCCCTTCCTCGCCGGGGCGGTAGTAAATTTCGTGCCCGCCGACGGGGCGCGCACCCTCCGCCACCGCCACAATGCTAAACTTGCGCCCGTGGCTGATGCGCTGGCGCACCTTGCGGCATAGCACCTCAAAGCGGAAGGGAATTTCGGGGATGAGGATGATGTCCGCGCCGCCGGCAATGCCCGCATAGAGAGCGATGAAACCGGCATGGCGCCCCATCAGTTCAACCACCATGACACGGTGATGAGATTCAGCGGTGTTATGCAGGCGGTCTAACGCCCGCGCGGCGAAGTCAATTGCGGTGTCAAAACCAAACGTGGCGTCGGTGCCGAAAACGTCGTTGTCAATGGTCTTGGGCACGCCCACCACCGGCACGCCGCGGCGGAAAAGGTCACGGGCAATGCCCAAGGTGCCATCGCCGCCCGCAACCACAAGCGCTTCAAACCCCTCACGGTGAAAGCGCTCTATCACCTCGCCCGACACATCCTCAATCACGGTTTTGCCGTTGCGGACGACCTTGCGGGCAAAAGGGTTGCCGCGGTTTGCCGCGCCCAAAATTGTGCCTCCCAAGGGCAAGATGCCCCGCACGTGGTCAAGCGTAAGGCGGAAAATGCCATCGGGGCGCAAAAAGCCCTCATAGCCATCGCGCACGCCCCACGGCTCCCAGCCGTAGGTGAGGATTGCCGAGCGCACTACCGCGCGGATTACGGCGTTCAATCCGGGGGCGTCACCCCCGCCGGTTAGGATTGCAAGTTTGGGCATGATGGTATCCCTGCGGTTCAACCTCGTGTTTTACTTCCATTTGCTACTCGCCAGACAAGGCGCCAGTTGTTCTCACACAGTGGTCACGGGGGACACGGAGAGAAAGAAAAAACTCTCTGTGTTCCCTGTGTCCCCTGTGTGAAAACACGGCAAATAACCGCGGTGGTGAGCATTGCAGTCAAGGCTCAGCCGACCCTAATTCTCACATCTTGTTCTCACACGGTGGGCACGGAGGACACGGAGAGAAAGAAAAAACTCTCTGTGTTCCCTGTGTCCCCTGTGTGAAAACACGGCAAATAACCGTGGTGGTGAGCATTGCAGTCAAGCCTCAGCCGACCCTAATTCTCACATCTTGTTCTCACACGGTGGGCACGGAGGACACGGAGAGAAAGAAAAAACTCTCTGTGTTCCCTGTGTCCCCTGTGTGAAAACACGGCAAATAACCGTGGTGGTGAGCATTGCAGTCAAGCCTCAGCCGACCCTAATTCTCACATCTTGTTCTCACACGGTGGGCACGGAGGACACGGAGAGAAAGAAAAAACTCTCTGTGTTCCCTGTGTCCCCTGTGTGAAAACACGGCAAATAACCGTGGTGGAG
>JALUBW010000014.1 GCA_027044735.1 Anaerolineales bacterium | reverse complement strand
ACAGATTTCGCAGATTCCACAGAAAAAATCTGTGCTAATCTGTGTAGTCTGTGGTTTTTGTCCTTGGCGTCTTTAAATCACCCAAAGCAAGGAGAAAACCATGAACCCACTCAGAAAACTGCAAACCTTCGGGCAGAGCGTTTGGCTTGATTTCATCCGGCGAAAAATTTTAGAAGACGGCACTCTGCAAAAATACATCACCGACGATGGCATCAGTGGCATGACTTCCAACCCGTCAATCTTTGAGCAAGCAATTGCCGAGAGCGATGATTACACTTCTGCCATACGTTTTTTGGCGCGCACCGGCCGCTCTCCCGAAGAAATTTACCAAATTCTCACGGTTGAGGACGTGCAAAAGGCCGCCGACATCCTCAGGCCGGTTTACGATAGCACCAATGGCGTGGACGGCTATGTGAGCATTGAAGTTGACCCGCGCTTAGCCTACGACACCGGCGGAACGGTTGAGGACGCCCGTCGCCTCTGGACTGAGGTCAACCGCCCCAACGTGATGATAAAAGTGCCTTCAACCAAGGAAGGTTTGCCTGCAATCAAAACCTTGTTGGTGGAAGGCATCAATGTGAATGTGACCCTGCTTTTCAGCATAAATCGCTACCGCGAAGTCGCCCAAACCTACATTGAGGCGCTTGAAGAGCGGCAAAAACTTGGTTTGCCGGTGGATGGGCTGGCCTCGGTGGCGAGTTTCTTCGTGAGCCGCATAGACACGCTGATTGACGCCATGCTTGACCACCACCCATGCGAGGAAGCGCGGGCGCTGAAGGGGCAAATCGCCGTGGCCGCGGCCAAAACGGCTTATGGCGAGTATTTGGAAATTTTCCACGGCGACCGGTTTGAGGCTTTGAAGCAGGCGGGAGCGCGCCCGCAACGCTTGCTTTGGGCGAGCACCAGCACCAAGAACCCCGCTTACAGCGATGTGAAATACGTGGATGCCTTAATCGGCCCCGAAACTGTGACCACAATTCCGGTGAAGACGCTGAACGCTTACCGTGACCACGGCAACCCCGCGCCGCGGCTTGAGCGGGGAATAGATGAGGCGCGCGCCACCCTCGCCAAACTCGGCGACCTGCAAATTGACTTTGAAGCCGCAATGCAACAACTTGAAGACGAAGGCGTGCAAAAGTTCATCAAAGCCTTTGACCGCTTGATGGAAACCCTTGTAGCCGCCCGTAGAGAGGCGTTGATGGGCAAATAAAAAATGGGTGCGCAAAGCACCCATTTTTGTTTACGCCTTCTCCGGCTCGTTTTTTTGCTTTTCTTGCTCTTTGGACTGGGCAAGTTCCTGAATTTCATCCAACGAAAATGTAGCGCCGCACTGCAAACACTGTGCGGTGCTTTTGTTTTGCACCACTAACAAGCCGCCACAGTTGGGGCAGGGGGTGGGCAAAGGGCGCTTCCAAGTGGTGAAATCGCATTCGGGGTAGTTGATGCAGCCGTAGAAAATGCGGCCTTTGCGCGTGCGGCGCTCCACAATGTCGCCGCCGCACTTGGGGCACTTGGCGCCGGTTTTCTCAACCCACGGCTCGGTGTAGCGGCATTCTGGGAAGTTGCTGCAGCCGATGAATTTGCCGTAGCGCCCCCAGCGGATTACCAAATCGCCGCCGCAGACGGGGCACTTGCGCCCGATTTTCTCCGGTTCTTGCTTCACCTCGGGCATGGCTTTTTCGGCTTTTTCCACTTCTCGCGAAAACGGCTCATAAAACTCGCGCACCACTTCCACCCACGGCACTTTGCCCGCCGCGATCTTGTCCAAGTCCTCCTCCATTTTGGCGGTAAAGCCCACATCCATTACGTCGGGGAAATGCTCCACCAGAAGCGAAGTCACCAGCCGCCCGATTTCGGTGGGGATGAGGCGCTTGTTTTCGCGGCGCACATAGCCGCGCTGTTGCAAAGTTGCCAAAATTGGGGCATAGGTTGATGGGCGTCCGATGCCGTTTTCCTCCAGCGTGCGGACTAAGGTGGCATCGGTGTAGCGCGGCGGCGGTTGGGTGAAGTGCTGTTCGGGCTTGATTTTCAGCAGTTCCAGCGCTTGCCCGCTTTTCAGGTTGGGCGGAATTTCGGCTTGCGCTTCGTTTTGCTTGGCATCTTCGTCTTTGGCTTCTTCGTAGAGCACCAAAAAACCGGCAAAGCGCACGTGCGAGCCACTGGCGCGCAGGGTGTAGGTGTGTGCGTCGGTTTTGCCTTCCACCAGCACGGTGATTGTGTCGTAGATGGCGTTTTGCATCTGCGAAGCGACGAAGCGCTGCCAAATCAGGCGGTAAAGGCGGTATTGGTCGCGGGTGAGGTGCGGTTTGACCTTTTCGGGCGTGCGCCAAACCGAGGTTGGGCGGATCGCCTCGTGCGCTTCTTGGGCGCGCTTTGCTTTTGTGCGGTAAACGGGCGGCTTCGGTGGCACAAATTCCTCGCCGTAGCGCTTGAGGATGTAGTCGCGCGCCTCTTTTTGTGCCAGCGGCGAAACGTTGGTGGAATCGGTGCGCATGTAGGTTATCAAGCCGGTGCTTCCGCCTTCGCCCACGTCAATGCCTTCGTAGAGTTGCTGGGCTAACGCCATTGTGCGGCGGGCGGTGAAGCCAAGGCGGCGCGAAGCCTCTTGTTGCATTGTGCTGGTGGTGAATGGGGCGGCGGGGCGGCGGCGGCGCGTGCCGCGCTTCACTTCTGCCACGCGATAAACCGCTTTTTCCATATCCGCCACAGTTGCTTTGGTGGTGGCTTCGTCCGGCAGTTCAGGCTGTTTGGCGTCAATTTTGCTCAGCCGCGCCGTGAATTGCGCCTTTTCGCCTTCGGGCTTGAAATCGGCGTCAATCGTCCAGTATTCTTTGGGCACGAAGTTTTCAATTTCCTCTTCGCGCTCCACCACCATGCGCAGGGCGACGGATTGGACGCGACCCGCGGAAAGCCTGCTCCGCACTTTGCGCCACAAAATCGGGCTGAGTATGTAGCCCACCAGCCGGTCAAGCACGCGGCGCGCTTGCTGCGCGTTCACCAAGTCCATGTTGAGGTCGCGCGGCTTGGAAAATGCTTCGGTGATGGCGGGCTTAGTGATTTCGTGGAATACCACGCGGCGCGTGCGCTCCGGCTCCATCTCGGCGGCTTCCATCAAGTGCCAAGCAATTGCCTCGCCTTCGCGGTCGGGGTCGGTGGCGAGGTAAATTTCCTCGGCGCGCGAGGCAAGTTCCTTGATTTCTTTGACGATTTTGCGCTTTTCGTTGGGCACGCGGTATTTCGGCTTGAAGTCGTGCTCAATGTCAACCGAAAGTTGGGAGCGCAGCAGGTCGCGCACGTGCCCAACCGAGGCTTTGACGGTGTAGCCCTTGCCGAGGTAGCGGCCGACGGTGCGCGCCTTGGCGGGCGATTCCACAATCACAAGTTTGCCCTTGCGCGGCTTGGCTTTTTTGGTGCTCTTGCGCTTGGTTTTCGGCGGCGGGGTCAGCCCTTCATGCGCTGGCGTCCAGCCCAAGCGAAACATTTTCGTGCCGCACACGGGGCAAACGCCCTCGGTGGCAGGCACGCCGTTAGCCGTAAACACCGGCTTGGGGTCTTTCATTTCTCGCTTTGTTTTGCATTTTACGCAGTATGCTTCCAAGGTTGCCTCCAAGGGGTGCGATACAGTTTTTATCCAGAGATTTATAACCACAGATTACACAGAAATTACACAGATTTCACAGAAAATATTTTTTGCAATTTCTGTGTTTTCTGTGGTGCTTCTGTGCTTTCTGTGTTTTTGTAAGTCGGTGGTTTTTCTCTCTAAAGGTACTCTTCCCAGCCGCGGGATTTCAGTTCTTTCACGATTTCGCGCACGCGCTGGGTTTGCTCACGCGAGCACACCAACAGCGCGTCGTCAGTATCCACTACCACGATGTTGTCCACGCCCAGCACGGCGATGAGTTTGCCTTTGCCGTTGTCGTCGGCGTAAACGAGGCTGTCGCGCGCGTCAATGGTGATGTGCTTGTAGCCGCGCAGGATGTTGCCATCATCATCCGTGGGGAGCACGTCAAACAACGCCTCCCAACTGCCAACGTCGCTCCATCCCAAGCCTTTGGCGGGAATTACGGCGGCTTTGTCCGTGCCTTCCATCACGCCGTAGTCAACGGTTTGGGTTTCAAGGGCAGGCCAAACGCGGCGGAGGACGTCGGCGCGGTGGGGCGTTTCCCAAGCGGCGTCAACTTCATCCAGCGCCTCGGCGAGTTTGGGCATTTGGCGGCGGATTTCGGCGAGGATGACGTCGGCGCGCCAGACGAACATGCCCGAATTCCACGAATGCCCGCCCGCGGCGAGCATTTTGCGGGCGTTTTCTTGGTCGGGCTTTTCCTTGAAGCGCGCCACGCGGTAAGCGCGCAAATCGGCAAATACGCCGATGCTTTCGCCGCGCTGGATGTAGCCGTAGCCGGTAGCGGGGTAGGTTGGGGTAATGCCCAAGGTTACGAGATAGCCTTCCTCCGCCACGAGGTAGGCGGCTTTCAGCAAACGGTGGAACAGGTCAACGTGGCGGATGAAGTGGTCGGAGGGGAGTACAGCCATAACGGCGTCGGGGTTGCGGCGGCGCAGGGCGACGGCAGCGAGCCCGACAACCGCGGCGGTGCCGCGCGGCGCCGGTTCCGGCAGATAGTTTTCTTTGGGGATGGCGGGTGCTTGGCGCTGAAGGTCGTGCGCCTGCTCTTCCACCGTTACAACCCAAATGCGTTCTGGCGGGAACATGCCGTTTAGACGTGCTACGGTGCTCTGGAAGAGCGACTGTTGCTCCAGCAAAGCAAGCATGTGTTTTGGGTGTGCCTTGCGAGAAAGCGGCCAGAGGCGAGTTCCGCCGCCGCCGGCCATGATGACGGCGTGGTAGTTTGCCTTCATCGCTTGCTCCTGCTTTGTGGTTTGACCACGCTTGTAAGAAAAAACACAGAAAACACAGAAATTTGCAGAGAACACAGAAAGAGAGAGGGATTGAGGTACTGAGGGATTGAGGCGTTGAGTCGTTGGGTTGTTGCGTCGTGGGTAGAGCGGGAAAACACAGAAAAAACTTCTCTTTGCGTTTTTTGCTTTCTCTGCGTCTTTGCTTTACTTCCTTGGCGTTCTTTGTGCCCTTGGCGCTCTTGGCGGCCTTAGCGTGAACTTCTCTGCGTCTCTGTTTCCTCTGCGTCTTTGCGTTAATCTTGGCGTCCTTGGCGTTAGTTACTGTTTGCTAACTGTGTAATCGGCGCTTGGTTCGCTCACTGCGGCGTACCGCATTCCGCCCAGCGACTGCACCATGCCCTTGAGTTCCATAAGCGTAAGGGCGGCGGTGGTTTCCGAAACCGGCAAGCCCACCGCGGCGCTGAGGTCGTCCACGTGCATTGGCTTGTCGCCCAACGCGGCGAGCAAAAGTTTCTCGGTTTGGTTGGCGGGCAAGGTGCGGCGCGCCTCTTGCTTTTGCGGCAGCAGGGCGGCATCAAGCGCCTCAAGCACATCGGTTGGGGAGGTGAGCGGGCGTGCGCCCTGCTGGATTAGCCAGTTCGTGCCGCGGCTTTGCGCGGCGTAAATGTTGCCGGGCACGGCGAAAACATCGCGCCCCTGCTCGGCGGCAAACGAAGCGGTGATGAGCGCACCGCTTTTTTCTCCGGCTTCCACAATCACAACTGCGGCGCTGATGCCGGAAATGATGCGGTTGCGCGGCGGGAAGTTTGCGGCATCGGGGCGGGTGCCGGGCGGGTATTCGCTCAGCAGCGCGCCGTTGGTGATGATTTCGGCGGCGAGTTTGCGGTGCTCGGGCGGGTAAATCACATCCACCCCGCTGCCGAGCACGGCAATTGTGCGCCCGCCTGCTTGGATGGCAGTGCGGTGGGCAACCCCGTCTACGCCGCGGGCAAGCCCACTTACCACCGTGACACCGCTCTCGGCGAGCAGTTTTGCCACATCGCTTGCCACCTTGCGCCCGTAGGCGGTGATTTTGCGTGTGCCGACCACTGCGACTGCCCAATCATCTTCGGGCATGATTTCGCCGCGCATGTAAAGCACCGGCGGTGCATGGTCAAGCATTTTCAGGCGGCGCGGGTAGGCTTCATCTTCCCATGTGAGGACGGCGATGCCGCGCTTGCGCCAATTTTCCCACAGCGCCGCAAGGTTGGTTTGGGAACGCAATTGCAGGAAGGCGTGCGCAACCTTGGGTGGGAGCAGGGCTTCAAGTGTGGAGGCGGGGGCGCTCCATGCCGCTACGACGCTACCGAAGTGTTTGAGAAGAGCGCGGAAGCGCGCCGGGCCGATGCCCTTCACCATGCTCAACCCAACCCACGCGAGTTTCTCTTCCTGTTCCACTCGGGCGCTCCTTCCTTATTAACCTCTCCCAAAGCAACAGCGCACAGCATACCACCGGCGGCTTGGGGTGTCAAGCCGCTTTCTAAGAAATTCCTATTCGGCCAACGAGGAAATTTAGAATGCAGAGACGCAGAGAGGCGCC
>JALUBW010000013.1 GCA_027044735.1 Anaerolineales bacterium | reverse complement strand
GCTTGCAAAACCCCTTGCCACAAGTGCTTGCCTTCCAGCCCGCCGAGCCGCCGCCGCATCATGTAAAGCAGCCCGCCCATTTCCAGCGTGGTTGCCACCGTGTTTGCCAGAGCGAGGCCGCCATGCGGCATCCAGCCAATTGAGTTGAAAAGCGCCACAAAGGCAAAACTGAACGCGAGATTGAGGCTCATTGCCACAGAGCCTACCAGCACCGGCGTTTTGGTGTCGTGCAGGGCATAGAAGGCGCGCGAAATTACCTCTACAAACGAATGCGAGGCCAGCCCAAGGGCATACCACAACAAAGCCCATGCTACCAGTTCGGTGGAATGGGCGTCAAACTTGCCGCGCTGGAAGAGCACGGCAATTATTGGCTTGCGGAGCAAGATCAGCCCCACCATTGCTGGGATGGACAGCAGGGCGACACTGCGCAGGGTGGAAGCAAGCGATCTGCGCATAGCGGCCAGTTCGCCGCGCGCCACCTGCGCTGAGAAAGTGGGCAGTGCCGCGATTGCTATGGCTTGGGCTATCACCACCTGTGGCATGGTCATCACTGCCCACGCATTTTGGATTGCACTCAAACTGCCCTCGGGCTGAGATGAGGCCAGCACCACGTTCACCCAGAAGTTGAGTTGCACAATTGCCACGCCGAGCACGCGCGGCGCCATCAGCCGCCCAACCTCGCGCACCGCGGGGTCGTCAAGTCCTAAGGTGAGCAGATAGCGCCTGCCGGGCAGTTTGAGCAGGCCGGGGATCTGCACGCCCATGTGCAGCAAAGCGCCCAGCACCGCGCCCCACGCCAACCCGTAAATGCCGTAGCGCGGCGCCCACACCAGCACGCCGAAGATCATCCCCAGCCAGTACATTGTGGGCGCCAGCGCCGGTAGCAAAAAACGCTGATGGGCGTTCAAAATGCCCATTAGCAAGCCGCTAAGTCCAAAAATCAGCGGCGAAATCAGCAAAATGCGCAGCAGGGAAACGGTGAGCGCCTGCTGGGAAGGAGAAAAGCCGGGGGCGAGCACATGCCGCACAATTGGCCCGGCGAGCACCCCGGCGATTATGCTGGTTATCAGCAGGGTTGCCGTTACCAAATTGATGATGGAAGAGGCCAGCCGCCATGCCCGCGCTCGCTCCTCTTTTGCCAAAAGCCCCGTAAAAACTGGAATGAACGCCGAGCCCAACGCCCCGCCTGCCACAAGGTTGAAGAGCAAATCCGGCAAGCGCGATGCGGCGTTGTAGGCATCCATCACGCTGGTGGTGCCGAACGTGCTCATCACCAGCATTTGCCGCACCAGCCCAACGAGGTTGGAAAGCACAAACGCCCCCATAACAATGGCCGCTGCGCGGGCTATTTGCCTGTTGGCGTTTGATGGCTCAGGCGGCGGGAGAATTTCCTCTGCCACCTCCTCGGCCGAAAAATCCTCAAGCATGGATGGGATTATAGCACGGGGCACTCAGTGGTGTTTTGGGGCTCCGAATTTTGCGGCACGCGCAAGCCTCAAAAAGTTTTATAATAGCCTTGCTCGGCGCATTCGCTTTACTTTGCCTTTTGGGCGCAGGAGGTTCATGATGGAAAACTTTGCTGAAAGGAAATTGCTCTTTCGGGGTGGGACGGTTGTGACCGCCTCCGAAATTTTGCAGGCTGATGTGTTGGTTGTCGGCGAGCAAATCGCCGCCGTTACCAAAGATTT
>JALUBW010000012.1 GCA_027044735.1 Anaerolineales bacterium | reverse complement strand
TCCCAGAAGGTCAGGGTGATGAAGTGGGTTACGTCGCCTTCGGGGCGTTCCAGGATGTACACGCTCAGGTTGCCGGGCACCGAGCGGTAATCGGGAATTGCACGCTCATTGAGAAAGGCGCGGTAAGCCGCGGCTTTTTCGGTCGGCACGCGCCCGTGCCACATGCGCACAATCACGGTTACACCTCCAACTCACTCATTTTTTGGGTAAAGCGGAGCTCGCCCTTCAGCCTCTCCGCCGCCTGAGCGGCAATGTCGGCGTGCAGTTCGTAGCCCACGCCGTTGCGGGAAAGGCCGCGGGCGACAAGCAAGGTCGTTCCACTGCCCAAAAATGGGTCTAACACCGTTTCGCCAACAAAACTGTAGGCGCGTATCAGCCGATAGGGCAATTCGTATGGAAAGGGCGCTACATGGGTTCGCCCCGCGCCGCTCTTTTCGGGTTTTATCAGCCACACATCCGACTTTTTCAAGCGCAGCCAAAAATCCTTGTCCAAACGCGAAGCCTCGCGCTGCTCCGGCGTCAGGTGGGCATATTTGCGATAGCCTTTCGGAGCCGGTTTCTCAAATTCCAAGATGAACTCGTGAGCATAGTTTATCAAAATTCCGCCCGGGTAAGGGTAAGTGCCAAAGTGTGCCCGCACCGAGTTGGTCTTATGCCACACAATTTCGCGCTTGAAGATGAAGCCAATGCGCTCGCAGAGGTCTATGGTTTTGCCGACCAAGTTCAGCGAGCGAAACGTGCCGTTTTCGCGCACGGGCAGGTTCATAATGTTGATAAAAGCCTTCCGCCCCGGCTGGAGGACGCGGTACACCTCTGCCCATACCTTGCCGATTTCGGCGAGCCAAGTTTCCAAATCGTGGATGTTCCCCAAATCGTTGGGGCGGCTTTCGGCGGCGTACATCTTGGCGTCAAAATAGGGCGGCGATGTAACCATCAGGTGCACGCTGTTGTCGGCGAGCTGCGCCATGCGACGGGAATCGGCGGCGTAAATTCGCTGGGTGGTCTCCTCAAACCGAAGAACCCACTCCGCAGGGGAATGGGACTCCGCCGCGCCCGGGAAGCGTCCGCTCTGCACCAACGGCGCAAGTTCGCCGAGCGCAAACCGATACTGCCCACTGGCGGCGCGGTAAACCGGCACCTCGCCCCGCTTGACCAAGGCGTGCAATTGCTCAACCGAAATTCCTAAAAAGCGGGCGGCTTCGCCCGCCGATAAATAGCGCCGTTCGGCGTAATCTTGTGGCATGATGCGTCAATTCGTTGGGGCGTGAGGTCGTAAAGTGGTTAGGTCGTAAAGGCGTAAGGTCGTTAGGTCGTAGAGTCGTGGCGTCGGCGTTAGCCCCAAACGCCGAAGTGCCCAATTGCCAAAACCTTGCTTTCCAATGATACCACCTATGAGGCGGCTCAATCGGGGCGGCGCGCCGCCAATGCCTGCAAAATTGGGCGGATGGCGCGCACGGCGCGCCCGCGATGGCTCAGCCTGTTCTTTTCCTCGGGCGGCAGTTCCGCCATGGTCAAGCCGAGGTGGGGTAGGTAAAAAATGGGGTCGTAGCCAAAGCCGTTGGCGCCGCGCTCCTCGGGGATAATCTCGCCCGGACAAACGCCCTCCGCAAAATGCAAAACGCCATCGGGCGCGGCAACGGCAACTGTGCAGACAAAGCGCGCCTTCCACGGGCGGGGCTTGCCGCGCAACTGCGAAAGCAAATAACGCCTGCG
>JALUBW010000011.1 GCA_027044735.1 Anaerolineales bacterium | reverse complement strand
CACATGCGGCATTTGGTTGAAAGCAACCTGCCGATTGAGCGCCGCGAAATTTCATTGCAAGAAGCAATTGACTACTTCGCAACGCACGGGCACCCCGACAAAGTCCGTCTGCTCCGCTACCGCAAAAAAGATTACCTCACTGTTTACACCTTAGCGGGGCACATGGACTATTACCACGGCTACATGGTGCCCTCAACAGGTTACCTGCGCTGGTTTGGACTGGTGGCGATGGGGCACGGCTTCATCCTGCGCTTTCCGAACCGCGAAGCGCCGACCGATTTGCGCCCGATGACGCGCCCCTCAAAACTGCTGGAGGCGTTTCGGCAATACGGCAGTTGGCTCCGCCGCCTTGGAATTCAAACCGTCGGCGCGCTGAACGACGCCGTGCGGGAAGGGCGCATACGCGAAATTGTGCTTGTCGCCGAAGCCCTGCACGAACAGCACATCGCCGAAATCGCCACGCGCATTGCCGTCGAGCGCGAGCGGATACAGGTTGTGCTCATCGCAGGGCCCTCTTCCTCCGGCAAAACCACCTTTTCCAAACGCCTAACGGTTCAACTGCTCACGCAGGGCATTGAGCCTTTTCCGCTGGAACTGGACAACTATTTTGTTGACCGCGAGCGCACCCCGCGCGACGAAAACGGCAATTACGACTTTGAGCACCTTGACGCCTTGGACCGCGAGCGCCTTACCCACGACCTGAGCCGTCTAATCCGCGGCGAAAGGGTACAACTGCCGCGCTACAACTTCCAAGAGGGCAAGAGCGAGCCCGGCGAGGTGGTGCAATTGAAGCCGGGGCAGTTGATAATTATGGAAGGCATCCACGGGCTTGACCCCCGCCTTTTGCCCGGCTTTCCGCAGGAACACGCTTTTCGGATTTATGCCTCGGCACTGACGCAATTGAACCTTGACTGCCACAACCGCGTTTCCACCACCGACACGCGGCTGATTCGCCGCATTGTGCGCGATGCCCGCGACCGCGGCTACACCGCCAGCGACACCATCAGCCGTTGGGAAGCGGTGCGGCGCGGTGAAAAACGTTGGATTTTCCCTTTCCAAGAGCAAGCCGATGTGATGTTCAACTCGGCGTTGGTTTATGAATTGGCGGTGCTAAAGCCGCTTGCCGAGCCGCTGTTGCTCCAAATCCCCCACGGGACGAAAGAGCACATTGAAGCCAAGCGCCTGCTTGCGCTGTTGGAATGGTTTGTGCCAGTTGAGCGCGAACTTGTGCCCGATGATTCGCTTTTGCGCGAATTTATCGGCGGTTCAATCCTCAAAAACTTCCTGCTCTGGCGCAACGGTACCGATAACCATTGAACCCACCATAAAGTGGTTAACTTTCTTGCGATGGCAGCGCCCTCACTCTTCCCCCGCGGGTGCTTCGGCAAAGCCTCAGCACCGCGCCCCCTTCTCTCTCCCAATGGGAGAGAGAAGGGGGCAGCCGCCGAGCACGAGCGAGGCGGCGGGGGATAAGTGAGGGCGTTCAGGCACAACAACACTTTCATCGTTAACCGACTTTTTCCTTTCTAAGTAAACACCACTCACTTCACTAAACTCACAATCGTGCGAACCGCGCCGGCGGCGCGCAGCGCTTCTGCTATCGCGCCCGCGAGCGCCGGATTTTGCGGCGGCACGAGGGCAATCATGTTACCGCCGCGCCCCCCGCCTGAAAGTTTTGCACCGAGCGCGCCCGCCTGTTTTGCTGCGGCAATCAGCCGCTCCAAAGTTGGGCACGAAACGCCGATTTGCTCCAAAAGCCGCTGGTTTTCATCCATGAGAGCGCCTAAATCCTCCACCGCGCCGCCCACGATGGCGGCGCGTGCGCTTTCCACCACGCGCCCAATGGCGGCGAAAAGCGCGCCGTACCGCTTCGGCTCGCCTTGGTATGCTCGGCGCACATCGGCAACTGCCTCGGCGGTTGGGGCAGGCACGCCGCTATCGGCAATCACTAACGTGAACGGCTTGGCGATGCTAAAAGTGCGAATTGGCTCGCCGCGCACAAAGTACACCGGTTTGGCGTAGGTGATGACCGTGTTGTCTATGCCCGAGGGCGTGCCGTGGTGGATTTTTTCCACTTCGTAGGCGATGGCGCTCACGGTTTGCGGCGGAAGGGGTTTGCCGAGAAAGCCGCTCACCGCGCGCACTAACGCCACGCTCACCGCCGCGCCGCTTCCCAATCCCGCGGCAACGGGGATGGTGGAAGAAATCCAAATGCGCGCCGCGGGCATGTGCGCGCCGACGGCTTCCAAAGTGAGGCGCACGGCTTTGGCGAGCGGGTCATTTTCGGGCAGGGAATTTAGCGAGGCGTCGCGCAGGCCAACGGCGGGCGCGGTAAGCAACACTTCGCCGCGCGGCAGGTCGGGCGCGGGCTGAATGCGGACTTTTGCCGCCACATCCGCAACTGGCACAGCCAAAGCCGGCTGACCGTACACAACGGCGTGCTCGCCGAAAAGTATCACTTTGCCGGGGACGCTTGCAGAATACGCAGGCATGGAAGAGCACCTTGTGGGCGAAGGATTGATGGCTCAGAAAATGTAAAAGACGACCAGCACACTAATTCCCCAAAGGATAACTGCGGCTTGAAGAGGCCAATCGCCGAACAGGGCATCTTCGGGCGCGCCGCCCTGCCCTTCCACTTGCACAAGGTAGAGGTAGCGGAAGATGCCGTACAGCACAAAGGGGATGGTCAGCATCATCACATGGTTGGGCGGCAGGTTGGGCGCCGAGAAGGTGTAGAGGCTGTAGGCGATGAGCGTGGTCGCCGAGGTGATGACGAGCAGTTGGTCTAAAAACGGGATGGTGTAGCCTTCAAGGACGCGGCGGTGTTCGCCTGCGCCGCTTTCCAAGAGGGAAAGTTCGGCGCGGCGTTTGCCGAAGCCGAGGAAGAGGGCGAGCAGGGTGGTTACGACATAAAGCCAAGGCGAAAATCGCTCAACCGAAATCAGGGAAACGCCGGCTTGGACGCGAAGCACGAAGCCCGCGGCAATGGTGAGCACGTCTATCAGCGGCATGTGCTTGAGCCAGAAGGAGTAGAACACGTTGAGGGCAAGGTAGCCCACCGAAACGGCGAAAAATCCGCGCGAAAGCGCCCACGCCGCGGCTAAAGCCCCGAGCACCAGCACGGCAAATCCTGCCCATGCCATGCTCACGGGCAATCTCCCCGAGGCGATGGGGCGGTTGCGCTTTTGTGGGTGGCGGCGGTCGGCTTCGCGGTCAACGATGTCGTTGAGCATGTAGACCGCGCCCGAAAGCGCGCAGAAAATCACAAATCCCGCCACCGTGCGCTCAAGCGCCTGCGGCCGCCGCAATTGGCGGTCAAACACCACCGCGGCGAAGACGAAGCCGTTTTTTACCCATTGCTTGGGGCGAAGAGTTTGAATGAAGGCTTTGATAAGTTCGTACATCGCTATTGCTGAGGCACAGAGAGAAAACCACAGATTACACAGATTAGCACAGAGGAGAAGATTAGCGATTTAGGATTTGCGGGTGTTCCCTGAAATCGGTGAAAATCTGTGTCAATCGGTGGATGGTAACGCCAAGGGCGCCAAGGACACGAAGGACGCCAAGAAAAAATTTCTGTGTTTTCTGTAAGTTTCTGTGTTTTCTGTGGTTTTACTCCAACCTCACGACCCAACGACTCAACGACCTAACGACTCACGACCACCGCCCCACAAATTCCAACACCGCCTTCATCACGCTGGTGTGGATTTGCAGGGTATCGGCGAGGTCGTCTTCGTTTTCAAGGCTGTGGTCGCCGCGTGGGAGGAGGATACCCTCGGCGTTGGGGTTTGCAAGTATGTTCTTCCAGCCCTCGGGGTTGTGGGAGGGGTCTTGCTCGCTGGCGATGAAGAGCGCGGGCGTGTGGAGGTTGCGCGCGGCTTTCTGCACCGCCGGGAAGGCCAAAAGAGGCGTGAACCAAATGGTAGCCGCCAAATCTGGAAGGCTGCCCATTCCCCAGAGCGCGCCCATTGTGAGCGTGCCGATGGATTTGCCGACCAAAACCACGCTTTTGACGCCGCCGCGCCTGCGAATTGCCCGCAAAGCCGCCTCTGCATCGGCGAGTAGCCATTCCAAACGGGTTTGCGGCTCAGCGCGCTGAAACTCATCCACTGTGTAATCTACCCAAGCCGCGGCAACCGCTATGCCGTGTTGGGTGAGCGCCTGCGTCGTGTAGTAAAGCAAGGGCTTGTCGGGTGTGTAGCGCAGGCCGGGGAGCACCAACGCCGCCATTGGCTTGCGCACCTTTTGCTCAGGAATTCGCCATTTGAGCACAAAAGTTTTACCCTTCCACCCTTTTACCTCTTCGGTGGAAAAATCTACTTTTGGCATCTTTCACCTCGCACCTTCGTTGTGGGTAAATGATAACACGCTCCTCTGAAACAACCGAAGATTTGCGACATTTTTCAGCCCAAATTCATATGATGAATTCTTGATTAACCCTTCCCTGCCCGAAAGGGTGGTGGTAGACTAAATCAAGCCCCGCTTCGGTGTGGGCTATATCTATATCTACATGGAGGTCGTAAGATGCGTAGTTTCCTCGGCCGTGATATTCTCTCTTTGAAGGACTTTGAGCGCAGTGAATTTTTCCGCGTGTTTGAGGTCTCCGAATATATGGAGCCGATTGCGCGCAATCGCAAGAACGTGGACATGCTCAAAGAGAAAACCTTAGTGACGGCGTTTTATCAGCCTTCCACCCGCACCCGCTTGGCGCACGAGGCGGCGATGCTCCGCTTGGGCGGCAAGGTTACCGGTTTTGCCGACCCCAAGATGACCCGCGCGGGCGACTTCTACCGCGAATCCATCAAAGACACCGTGCGCATGTTGGAATACTACGGCGACGTTATCGTGATGCGCCACTTCCAGCAGGGTGCGCCCGCCGAAGCCGCGAAGTGGGCTTCTATTCCGATCATCAACGGCGGCGATGGCTGGGGCGAACACCCCACCCAGATTCTCACCGACCTTTACACCGTGTATCGTGAAAAGGGGCGCATTGACGGCCTCACTTGGGTTGCCGTGGGCGATATGCGGATGCGCACCATGCACTCCCTTGCCTACGCTCTCACCAAGTTTGACTGCCCCATCACCTTCATTGCTCCGCCCGAAATGAGCCTGACCGATGAGTTCAAGGCCGAAATCAAGGAAATGGGGCTCAATTTCAAAGAAGCCGAGCACATTGAGCAAGTAATCCACGAAGCCGATGTGATTTTGGTTGAGCCGGTGGTGCAGCCCGACTACACCAAGCCGCGTGATGAGCGCAAGGGCGATGTCGGTCTCACCCCGCCCAACTACAAGATTACAAAAGAATTGCTTGAAACCAAAGCCAAACCCGACGCCATCCTGCTGCACTCCTTCCCGCGCATGGATGAAATCCCCACCGACGTGGACAGCACCCGCTGGGCGCGTTACTGGCAAGAGGCGTTCAACGGCGTGGTAGTGCGTATGGCGCTGCTGGCGCTGGTTTTGGGCGCGATGGAGTAAATTTGCAATTCGCACAGGGGCGGCACACGCGCCGCCCCTGTACTATCCCCCAATCCCCCCAATCCCTCAATCCCCTAATCCCTCAATTCCTTTCATCTCGGAGGTGTACCATGCAGACCGACCTGCGCGGACGCGACCTTATCGGCGACCTTGACTTCAGCAAAGAGGAAGTTGAAACCGTCTTGGACGTGGCTTGGGACCTGAAGCGTAAGCGCGCCTTGGGCGAACCCCATGCTTACCTGCGCGACAAAGTGCTGGCGATGCTCTTCTTCTTCCCCAGCACCCGCACCCGCGGCTCGTTTGAAGCCGGTATTGACCAACTCGGCGGTCACGCGGCGTTCATTGAAAGCCGCACCACCCAGATTTCCCACGGCGACACCGAGCGCGAACTCGGCGAAATTTTCGGGCGCTATTTTGACGGCATTGCCATCCGCCATGTGACTTGGGGCGTGGGCAACCGCTACATCAACTTGGTGGCGGAGGCTTCGCGCGTGCCGGTGTTCAACATGCAGTGCGAAATCTACCACCCCTTCCAAATTCTTGCCGACCTGATGACAATGATGGAAAAGAAGGGGCGCGACCTGCGCCGCAAGAAACTGGTGGTTTCTTGGGCTTACGCTTCTTCCTACCTCAAGCCGATTTCGGTGCCGCAGTCGCTGATTTTGCAGATGACCCGCTTCGGCATGGACGTCACCCTCGTTCATCCGCCGGAATTTGGCTTGATGCCCGACATTGTTGACCAAGCCAAAGCGCAGGCGCACAAATACGGCTCTTCGTTTGAGGTAATCAGCGACCCGGACGGCATGGAAGCGGCAATGAAGGACGCCGATGTCATTTACGCAAAGTCTTGGGGCCCGTTGATGACCACCACCGACCCCGATGAGGGCAAGCGCATCCAAGACCAGTACAAACACTGGATTATGGATTCTAAGAAATTGGCTGTGGCAAAGGACGATGTGATTTACATGCACCCGTTGCCCGCCGACCGCGACATTGAGGTTACCAGCGAAGTGCTTGACGGCCCGCACTCGGTGGTGTTTGACGAAGCCGAAAACCGCTTGCACGT
>JALUBW010000010.1 GCA_027044735.1 Anaerolineales bacterium | reverse complement strand
TGTGAAATTCGGATAATAGCCTCACTTTGCCAAATTGCCTTGTCGGCGCTAAAAGTGCAACATTCCGCTTGTTCTGCCTTTGGGGGAGGTAGGACAGGGGTCTGATAGACCCCTGTCCGCCTTTGAAGTAAGGGAGGGAAGGGGGCAGATGAGCCGAGCGCCAGCGAGGCTCATCGGGGGATAGGAGAGATTTGGTAAACGACTGAAGTTTTGTCAGTCAATCAGGCGCTCGTTTTCATGTCATGGCGAGCCACCATAGGCGGCGAAGCCATCCCCCAGGCGGTGGGGAAGACCGCTTTGGCGCTTTACGACTGCCTCGCGGTGACATAAAGCAAGGGGAACTGCGTAACTCCTAAAAGAAAAAAGCAGGCTGGGGGGAAGTTCCCCTCAGCCTGCTTTTGAGCATAACGCTAAAGGCTATCCGCAGCCGCCGCCGGCAACGCCCTTCGGCTTTTGCAGTTTAATCTTGGGCTTGAACTTGAGTTTTTCAAGCATTTCCTCAGCCCACTCGTCGTTAGCCGAAAGGTCAGAGGCGCGGTAGCGGTCGCCAAGAGCGCCTTTGAAGTAGTAATTCAAACGCTCCACATCCGAAACCGAAGACGGCGCCGGAGCGCAGCGGCCTTCTTCAATGTCTTCGTCACCCAACACCATGATCAAATTGTTGAAGCCGCCGCTGAGGATGTAAACATTGGGTACCTCTTCCGCCTGCAAAATCTTCCACGCTTCAGTGGACTTACCCTCATCATCGCTCACCAGCACAAACACCGTCAGCGGCACTTTTTTCACCTCTTTCTTGAGCACAGGAGCATAAGCCTCCAGTTCGTTGAGCGGAACGTGGTGCTCCCATTTCAAGTGGAAGAGGTTGTAAGAATAGTCGTCGCGCACGTCAATCACAACCGTATTGGTCTTGTGGTCTTGGAGCGTGGAAAGAAGTTCAGCAGGGGAAATTTGCACTTGGTACTGCTCAAGTAGGGGCGCTTTCTTAGGAGCAACCCGCGCCCACTTCTGCTGCCAAGTAGGCCAAATTGCCCACACAATCAAAGCGCCGACAACCAGCACAATCGCTACCCTGCCAACCCAGCCGCTCTTCAGGAAGGGGTCGCTATCCTCACGGGCATACTTGCGCACCAGCACATCGTTCAGCCAGAAGAGGAACACAGCCAAGATTACGAAGATGGTGACGGTAAGGCCGGTGCTGATGTGGAACACATCCATCACCGTGAGACGCCCATAGAAACTATCGTTGTAGAAGTAGTGGAACAGCGGCTCGGTTTCGCTGAAGAGGAAAGTGCCGAACAAACCACCCAGCACAAAGAACCACGCGTCCTTTTTTAGCGAAACCGAAGAGACGATTGAAGTGCCGGGGCAGTAACCACCGATGATGATGCCAATGCCCATCAGCAAGCCGCCAACAATGCCGGGCCAAAGGTAAGTTGGGTCAACCCAAATCACATCGTAATCCAAAATGCCCAGCGCAACCGACCCAAAGATAAGCACCATTGCCACCATGATGGCGGTGAACATCGCCTTGATTACGCGGCCGTTGCGGAAGTAGAACTGCCCCGTAAGCACATACGAATTGCTGAAGCCGGAAATTTCAAGCCCGAAGCCGAAGGCAAAGCCTATCAACAGTTCTATCAAGAAAACTCCGGGCTTACCAAGAGCGTTGATTGAAGCCAGTGGGAACATGGCATCCTCCTCAGTTCCAAATCTTCCGCACGAAGTAGGCCACGGTAAAGGCAATGGCGAACATCACCAAGCCTATAGACCAACTTCCGGCCGAGAGCGTGGCACCACCGGACATAACTTGCCCCGAAGTACAACCGCGAGCCATCCGAGCGCCGTAGAGGAAAATCGCGCCGCCAATGAAGGCAAGCAGCCAGCGGGTTTTCTCGCTCACATGGGGGCCTTTGGTGGTCTCAACTTTGAAGCGGCCAAAGAGAATTGAGGCTGTCAGCGCACCGATTATCAACCCTATCACCTCAAAGGTGATCCAATTGTTGAACGGATTGCGCGACCCTCCAGCCACTTTTATCAACTGAGGCACTCGGTCAACATGGGATGGAGCAACCAGGTTGACCAAAAAGCCATTCAGCCGAGCGAAAATTGCCGAGGCGCCCAAGCCGTTCGCCGTCAACATCAGCGAGAAGAAAAGGGTTACGCCGAGTATCGCCCCGCCGATGTAAGGGTTGGCATACGGCTTGCGCGGCCGCTCGGTCAGTTTCTGAAACCAAGACTTCTTTTCAGACATTGTCCACTCTCCTTGGGACGGTTACGCCTGCTCGGCGTCGGTCTCGTCCGCTACTTCCACGTCTTCCCAACCGGTTATCATGGCAACGATGTAATCAAAGATGCCGTGCCCGGTGGTGGTCAGGTAGACATGGCCTACCACAAACGCCGCTATCAGCCAAGCGTCAAGCGTGTGAGTAGCCGCCACGTAGGTCATCGTTTCACTACCGAGCAGTTGGGACATGGTTTGCGGCCACACCCTTGCTGCCCACAGCCAGAGGCCGGTGAGCATCTGGAGCGGCAGGAGGAAGAAGATAAGCCCAAAGTATGCCATCCGCTGCAACGGGTTCAGTTTGTTCCAGTAACTCTTGGTGAACGGATGAGGCTCACCCTTGAAGATGCCGCTTATGTAGAACTTTGCCTGCTTGATAGCCCGCTGGACAAAGCCTTTGGGGTTGGGGATAAACTGCCCAATGTACCCAATGGCTATGAAGTAGTACATCGCCAGCAGGAAGTTGATGACCAAGATCCAGCCAAAGACGGTGTGCAAGAACACCAGATAGCGGAAGTTGATACCGGAGATGCCAAACCACTCAGGCTCGTGGATTGCCAACCCGATAAGCAAGAGCAAGACGATGCTCGCCATCTGAGTCCAGTGCCAGAAGCGCTCGGCACCGGTGTAGAGGTATTCGCGGCGGGTCTTGCCGTGATGCGGGTGGTGTTTCTTCGCCGCCACATACCGCAGCGCACCGTGGAAGGACACACCAAGCAGCGTACCGATGAAGGCGAGCACGCCGATCAGGTCAATCCACCAAATGTGGTGGTATCCCGCCACGTACACTTTGTCCAAATTGTTGGAAGGCTGGTACAGAACTTTTCCGTCCTTGACTTCAACCTTCCCGCTGCCACTCAGGTCGTCATCTTTGAAGGAAACCTGAGCACCGGCAGGCACGAACGCTGCCAATTCAAGTGATTTTCCAATTCGCGAATCTTCGCCGTGGCAGGCTTGGCAGTTGTTGACAGCGAAATCGCTCTGCACCACGCCGTGGTGAATTGGATAAGCCTTCACCACGCCGACAATGTGAGCGCCGCTGTAGCCGAGGTCGGCAAGCCGCTTGGCAATTACCTGCTCTTTAGCCTGCGAATCAATCACCAATTCGTCGGCGGTCAATTTGCCGTCCTTGTTGGCGTCAAACGCTTTCACCACATCGGCGGCATAGGTCTTACCGTCGGGCATCCATGCTTTCTTGACAGCATCGGCGCTGACGGGCGTGTCCTTGCCGTCTTTCTTGTAAACCCATTGGAAGGTAGTGATGAGGTTGTAGGGAGCAAGTTTGCCGTCGCTGTTGCGCTTGAGCACAGCAGGCTCGTAGCCCTTCACCACATGCGAGACGGTGAACGGCTCGGCAGCCTCCGCCCCCTCAGGCGCCTGCGCCGTGGCTTCTACGCCGCGGTACACCACCTTTTCCTCGCCGTTGGGCAAGACCACGGTCTTGTCAACCGTTTCCGCCGCCGGGCCGTAAAGATGAGGCACATGGCAGGTCTCGCATGCGACCTTGGACATGTGCAGTTTCAGGTACGGCAGCCAATCTTTGTGGCTGGCGACGGGGTCATGGCAACTTTCGCAGTTCTCTTTGGTGAGGATGTGGCTCGGCTCTTTGAGGAACTCGCCCGGGGAAGGATGGCGAGGCTCAAAGGTGAGGTAGGAAGGCAATTCGGAAGCGCGGCGGGAGCGCGGGCTGTTTGCGCTTGTGTGGCAGTCCACGCATTGCAAACCGCGCTCGGCGTGCACATCCCACGCATAGGTGAGTTTCTCTTTGCCGACTATGTCCATCCCCGAGAACGAGATTTTTTGCGGGGAAACCACAACACCGGTTGTGAAGGTTTGCCATTCGCTCTCGCCAACTTTGTTGATGATGAGCGGGCTCTTCATATCCGTGTGAACCACGCCGTGGCACTGAGCGCAGTTCGCGTTTGTGGGGCGGTGGATGTCCACATAGTCGGACTTCAAGCGGCCATCAGGCCAGAAAGCATCGGCGTTCCACTTCCAGCCTTTATCGGTCTTTTCAACCACGCCACTGCCGAGCAAGAGGGCGGTATCGGCCCACTTGCTGCCCTGAGCGTAAGCCTGCTCGTAAGCCTTCCAGTTTGCGCCGTCGCTGTGGCACACATAGCAGGCTTTGGTCAGCCCCGCAAAGCCGGGGATGTTCTCGGCTTTTTGGTGGGTGGCGTGGGTGGTGATAAAGTCGGTATCGTGACATTGGCCGCATGTTTTAGCCAGAGACAGCGGCTCACCGCTTTCGCTGACCGGCACGCCGTTAGCGTCCAGCAAAATGTAGTCGGGGTGCATGGGCGAGGGAGTAGCCTGACCGCCGGCGCTGCCGGGCTTTTCGCCCTCCGCAACCGCCTGATGCACGCCCAAGGCTAACCCAGCCGCCATGACCGCGACAAGCGCAGTAAGCAACAACAAGGGTATCCATTTTCGTCGCATGGCTACACTCCGTTAGTGGTTGTCGTCAAAGCGGCCGCCCCACTTCATCGGGTCACCCGGGTAACCCAAAGCCTGCCAATCAAGGCGACCATTCGGGCTGTGGCAGTCGGCGCACTGAAGCGCCTGTTCTTTGGGGCGCACCATGTGGGTCTGCGGCCAATACATCACCGTCTGGGTGAAGGCGAAATGCCCGCTGTACTTCAAGCCAGTGTAAGGCTCGGCAATGCGGAAGGCCAAGTCCCAATCAAACTTAGTCCAGAAGCCGTTGGGCACCGAAGCCGTGGAAGGAGCCAGCAAGTAACCGTAAACTGTGTCGTAAGGCTGCAGGGTGTGGTTGACCTTGAAGGGGAAGATCTTGGCAGTCGGGTCGTTTATGCTACCGGCAGGCTTATTGATGTAGGTAACACCGTGGGGGTTAATCGGGTCGCCTTCCACATAGCGTTCCGATTCGTTGCCGTTGAACCACAGGTAGGTAGGAATCATGTTCTTGACATAGACGAAACTACCCTTGATCTTCAAATAGTGGAAGTGGTTCTGCGGGCGGTCTTGACCGGCGGTTGACCAGTCCCAATAAATCTTGGTGGGGACTTCTTCTGCCGTTTCCGGTACGTGGCAGGTTTGGCAAGCGACCGACTTCACGTGAGCGTTCAAGCGGGCGTCTTTGTGCGGGGCGTTGCTGTGGCAGTCGGTGCACTGCGCTTGCTCAGAGGGGTCAACCTGCGGGTTGAGGTTGATGAGTTTACCCTTGATTTGGTGGTGCGAAGTGCGGTGGCAGTCGGTGCACTGCATGTTGTAGCGCCCCATGTGGACGTCCAAATCGGGCGAAGGGTGGTAAAGGGCGCTGCTGATGTCGCCGTGCTTGACGTTGTCGCCGCCGCCGCCGAAGGCATGGCATTTCAAGCAGTTGGCGCGCGTCGGGCTCCGCACGCTTTTAGCCGCCGCTACCAAATTCACGCCCTTGGCAGGCTTGCCATAGGGACCACGACCGTAAAGGTTGGGGTCGGCATGGCAAACCAAGCAGTCAACCTCTTCCGGCTTTTTCAAGTCTTCGGCAACCTGCTGGTTGCTCATGCCTTCTTCCCAGAAGTAGCCGGTGTGGCACTTCATGCACACGCGCTGATTGCTGCGCGTGCCTATACAGAAGTTATTGAAAGAATGCAATTTACCGAAATGCACCGGCTTATCATGGCCCGGAACTTTGTAGCCCTTCACACTATCCCAGCGCCAGTGGGTTGTGTGCATAAAATCGGACGCCGCGTTGGGATGGCACGAAAGGCAAGTCTTAGTAACGTCTTCGCCGCTCTTGAACGGGCCTTTGATAATAGCCGAGTGATCCACATGCGGCGGATGCTTGGGCAGATTCGCCCAAGGGTTGTCCGCGGGCTGTTGGGGCTTAGGCCATAAAATGACCGCCGGTACTATCAGCACCAGCAAAATGCCCAACAAGCCCAACCACCAAAGAGATTTTTGCTTCATAGCCGTCTCCTTGAATTAGGATTGGGGCTTTGCGGCCACGGTGTCGCGCGCCTCTAAAACGCTGGCGTGATGCGAAAGGCGCTCCCGCAGCACTGCCCTCATGAGATCCAGAGCGCTTATCAGCCTCTGGTCGGCTACTTCGTAGAAAACTTTAACGCCTTCCCGCTTAGCGTTTACTATTCCTTGCTCGCGCAAGAGTTTTAAATGCCGCGAGGCGGTAGGTTGGCTCATACCCAACCGCTCTGCCAGTTGGCTAACATGCGCTGGTCCTTCCGCCAAAGTGCACAGTATAGCAACCCGCTGAGGGTGCGCCAGCGCCGAACACAAATCGGCTTGCAGCGGCGCTAT
>JALUBW010000009.1:3020-6586 GCA_027044735.1 Anaerolineales bacterium | reverse complement strand
GCAGAGCAATTGGAACTGATTTTCATTGTGGGCTACCTCGGCGAGCAGGTGCCTCAGTACCTTGCCGAGCACTACCCCCATTTGCTTGACCAAGCCCATTTCGTGGAACAGCAGGAGCGCAAAGGGCAATCGCACGCCATCCACCTCGCCGCCGATTATTTGGATGGGCCGACTTTGATGATCTTCGTGGATACCATCATAGAAGCGGATTTCAGTTTCCTCAAAGAGCCGCCCGATGAAGGAATTGCTTGGGTCAAGCCTGTGGAAGACCCGCGGCGCTTTGGCGTGGTGGTTTTGGATGAAAAGGGCTATGTAACCCGCCTGATTGAGAAACCCGATGACGACCGCTACAACCTCGCCGTGGTGGGATGCTATTATTTCCCCGAAGGGCGCGACCTCGCCGCGGCTGTTACCGAGCAAATTGAGCGCGATATTCAAACCAAAGGTGAGTATTATCTGGCTGACGCCATCAACATCATGCTCCAAAATGGCTTGAAAATGCGCGCCGTTGAGGTTGAAACTTGGCTTGATGCCGGTACGCCCGACGCTTTGCTTGAAACCAATCGCTACCTGCTGGAAAAGCGCCGCGATGAAAGCCTTTCCGCCGTGCGCCCGGGCGTTACCATCATCCCGCCGGTTTACATTCACCCGAGCGCGCAGGTGGAAGAGGCGGTGATCGGCCCCTATGTTTCTGTGAGCAAAGGGAGCAAAGTGCGGCGCGCGGTGCTCAGCGATTGCATTTTGGACGACGAAGCCGAAGTGGCCGATTGCGTGCTTGACCGCGCCCTCATCGGCCGCCATGCCGAAGTGCATGGGCATCCGCTGCGCCTCAACATCGGCGACCATACCGTAATTGACCTGTAATCCCGCTTTACCCATTCCGAAAAGCCATGCCTGCATCTTCCGATTTTCGGGTAGAAGTTCGCTCTCGTTCCGATGGCCGCTATGCCGAAACGCCTTTAGCGTTTCGCTTAGGTGGGCGCGCTTTTCGGGTTGAGCGCGTGCTTGCCCGGCGGCGCACGCCCGATTTGGAAGAGTTTGTTGTGGCATGTGCCGATGGGGAGGTGTATCGCTTGGTACATTTGCTTGCAGAGGACGTTTGGCGACTCGGCGCTTTGCCATTGCGTAATCCTAATTCGGGAGACCGGACTCGCGGGGGGCGCGAGCCCATTCGGCGACAAAAGCACCTCAAACCTACCGAGGAGGAGATTCCATGATTATCGGCGTTCCCAAAGAGATAAAGGATAATGAATATCGCGTGGCGATGACCCCCGGCGGTGTGCACATGCTGGTTGCCCACGGGCATCGTGTGCTTGTGCAGGCCGGTGCAGGCGAAGGCAGCGGCTTTACGGATGAGGAATATGCCCAAGCCGGAGCCGAAATTTTGCCTACCGCGGCGGATGTGTGGCACGGCGCGGAGATGATAATGAAAGTGAAGGAGCCTCGCCCGGGGGAATACGGTTTTCTCCGCGAGGGTCTTTTGCTTTTTACCTACCTGCACCTCGCCGCTGAGGAGCAACTCACGCGGGAATTGATGAAAACCAAGGTCGCCGCGGTTGCCTACGAAACGGTGGAACTGGACGACGGGCGCCTGCCGCTCCTTACCCCAATGAGCGAAGTGGCCGGGCGGATGGCTGTGCAAGTGGGCGCACATTACCTTGAAAAGGCACACGGTGGGCGCGGCAAACTGCTCGGCGGCGTCCCCGGCGTGCGTCCGGCCGACGTGGTCATCATTGGCGGCGGCACGGTCGGCACCAACGCCGCGAAAATGGCGCTTGGCTTGGGTGCGCACGTCACAATCATTGACAAAAACATTGACCGCCTGCGCTACCTTTCCGATGTGCTGCGCGGCAACCTTACTACCCTCGCTTCCAATCCTCTCAACATTGCCCATTCGGTGAAAGTAGCCGATTTCGTTATCGGCGCGGTGCTCATTCACGGCGCACGCGCCCCGCGGCTTGTCACCCGCGAAATGGTCGCCAGCATGAAGCCCGGCAGTGTGATTGTGGATGTTGCCATTGACCAAGGCGGCTGCGTGGAAACTTCGCACCCCACCACCCACAGCAACCCCACCTACCTTGTGGATGGCGTGGTGCACTACGGCGTTACCAACATGCCCGGAGCGGTGCCGCGCACTTCCACCTACGCGCTTTCAAACGCCACTTTGCCTTATGCCCTTGCCCTTGCCGACCTCGGCTTTGAAGAAGCCGTGCGCCGCGACCCTGCCCTTGCCCGAGGCGTCAACACCTACCGCGGCCACATCACCTACCCCGCCGTGGCCGAAACTTTTGGCCTGCAATACACCCCGCTGGAGGAATTGCTTTGAAGAAAAAAATCGCCCTTTCGCCAAAAGTCTCTCGGCGTGTTGCCGCACTCAAGCCATCCGGCCTTGAGCCGTTCTTTGACATTCTCGCCGAGCGCTCCGATATTGTGTCGCTCGGCATTGGCGAACCTGATTTTGCTACCCCGAAAGTCATTCGCCAAACCGGCATCCGCTCATTGGAGGAAGGGCGCACCTCCTACACCAGCAACGCCGGCCTGAGAGACCTCCGAACCGCCCTGAGCAAGCACTTGGAACGGCTCTACGGCGTTCATTACGACCCCGATACCGAGATAATACTGACCGTTGGGGTTTCGGAGGCGCTTTACCTCGCTCTGGAAGCGATTTTGAACCCGGGCGATGAAATTTTGGTGCCCACGCCGTGCTTTGTTTCTTACCAGGGGCAGGTTGAACTGGCCGACGCCGTGCCGGTGGAAGTGCCGATGCGCGCCGAGGACGATTTCCACCCCGATATTGCCGCGCTGGAAAAGCACCTTTCGCCGCGCACCAAGGCCATCCTCATCAACTACCCGCACAACCCTACCGGCGTGGCGGGCGACCGTGAACGCCTTGAGGCCGTGCTCAGGTTTGCCGAAGAGCACGACCTGCTGGTGATTTCCGATGAAATTTACGACCGTTTGGTTTACAGCGTGGAGCACGTGTGCTTCCCTGCTCTCCCCGGCGCTTGGGAACGCACGATTTTGCTTGGCGGCTTTTCTAAAGATTACGCTATGACCGGCTGGCGCTTGGGCTTTGCTGCCGCGCCCGCACCGATTTTGCAGGCGCTGTTGCGCATTCACCAATACCTCATCATGGCTGCACCCACAACCGCTCAAATTGCCGCCGTAACCGCCCTTACCGATCCCGAATCTGAAAAGGCGGTAGAAGAAATGCGCCAAGCCTATGAGCGCCGCCGCAAACTTATTGTGGAAGGCCTGCGCAGCATTGGTTTGCCCACGGTTGAGCCGAAAGGCGCGTTCTATGCTTTCCCCGACATCCGCAGCACTGGCTTGGATGATGAAGCCTTTGCATGGCGCTTGCTGGAAGAGGAAAGCGTGGCGGTTGTGCCCGGCTCGGCCTTTGGCCCCGGCGGCGAAGGGTTTGTGCGCTGTTCCTATGCTACTTCCGAGGAAAACATCGCTGAAGCCCTGCAGCGGATAGAGCGTTTTGTGAAAAAAGTGCGGGCATCTGGTTAGTTGTTAGAGCCTGCCCAAAAATTCTTCGCAGCTGTGTCACTGCGAGGCGG
>JALUBW010000009.1:0-2920 GCA_027044735.1 Anaerolineales bacterium | reverse complement strand
CCGCCGAAGCGGCTTCCCGCGCACAGAAGAGGGGATTGCTTCGCCGCCTTCGGCGGCTCGCAATGACACCACGGGCGAGGGGGGATTGTTTCGCTGCTTAGCGGCTCGCAATGGCCTAAAAATTACACGCCCGCCCTTCGTTTTGCAAAGGCGGGCGCTTTTTGTTGTCGTTTTGGCTTGCGTTTTCAGTGCAGGTAAAAAATTTGTATCGCTGCCACGGCTACTGGAGTCACTATCAATAGCAGTGGTAGCCCCACTTTGAAATAGTCGGATGGTTTGTAGTTTCCCGGTGCCATAACCAGTAGGTTGACCGGATGGCCGGTTGGCAGCAAGAAGGCGAAAGAAGCCCCCACGGCCACGGCCATGCCGAGGCCGCGGGGGTTGATGCCGCGCGCCGTCGCCGCGGCCAGCGCCAATGGCGCCAAAATCAGCGCGGCCACCTGCCCGCTTGTGACCTGCGCCAGCATAGCCGTGAGCAACAAGAAGCCTGCCGTTACTTCCCAAGCGGGAGCGTTTGCCAGCGGCGAAAGCAAAGAATTGCTCAAAAAAGCGGCTGCGCCCGTTTCGCGCATGGCTATGCCGAGCGGAATCATGCCGCCGATCAGAAAAATCACTTCCCAAGCGATGGAGCGGTATGCCTCGCTCGGCTGAATTAACCCCAAGAGCAAAGCCAAAGTGGCTGCCCCCAATGCCGAAAGAGCGAGTGGTGTCCAGCCTGCTGCCGCAGGAACAAGAGCGAGCAGCAAAAGCGCCACCGCAAGGTACATTTTGACGGGCGAGCGGTGCTGCTGCGTGCCGTAGGTTTCCAAAACCGTGAAATCGTTATCCTGCTTCAGCAACGCAAGCCCTTGGGGGGAAATCAGCAGCAGCAAAGCATCGCCTGCTTCAAGCGGCGTGTGGGCAAGTCCTGTTTCTATCACCCTTCCGTTGCGCCACAGGGCGACTACTACAGCGTGATAGCGCTCGCGCAGGCGCAGGTCTTGCGGGCTATGGCCGATGGCGTTGCCGCGCGGCTGCGGTATCACCTCAGCCAGCAGGGTGCTGTCTCTTAACCCACCGCAAAATCTGTCTTCATCCTCAATTGGCTGCAGGCCGTATTCGGCGAGTTTATCTTCGTTGCCTTTTCCGGCCACCACGATCACGTCTTCCGCCTTGAGCCTGCGCTCGCTCGGCACAAGCGTGGCCGGCACAAAGCCCTTTTGCGTTATTAACCCAACTGGCGTTATCCCCAAAGCGGCGGGAATTGCCGGTTTGGCAGCCGGCTCGTTTATGAGCGGTGAATTGGCGGCAATTTGCATGGCATGTAAGCCTTCCCGCAGGCGGTAGGCTTTTGCCATTTCGGTGAAATTGCCTGCTTGGGATGTGGAGTCCTTTCCCCGCGGCAGCAGGTGCCTGCCGATGAGCACCATGTAAGCCAGCCCGGCAACTGTTACCGGCAAGCCTACAGGCAAAAAATCCAGCACACCGTAAGGCCTGAAGCCGTGGGCGTGAAGCAGGCCGCTCACTACCAAGTTTGCAGTAGTGAGAAGGGTGGCAGTTCCGCCCAGCAGGGTGCTGAAGGCCAGCGGAATTAGCACCCGCGAAGGCGAGAATTTTGGGGTGCGCCGAGTTACGCTGAGCACCGGCGGCAAGAGCACTGCCGCCGCCGCTACCGTGTTCATGAACAGTGAAAGCACTGCCCCGGCCACCATTACCGTTACCACAAAACGGGCTTCCGAGGCGCCTGAAAGGCTTTCCAGCCTGCTCGCGATTGCAGCGGTTGCCCCGCTTTTTTCCAGCCCGGCGGTGAGGATGAAGATTGAAATGAGCACGAACACCACGGGGTTGGAAAACCCCGAAAGCGCTTGGTTCAGCGGCAGCACGCCGGTTAGCGCGAGCGTTACTGCAGTGAGCAGACCGACCACATCGGGGCTTACCAAGCCGCTGATCAGCACCACCACCGCGGCGCCGGTGATTATCAGCGTTAGAACGAGGGGGGAGATGTTCATACTTAGGGCTTGGCGGCTTCGGCGATTGCCCAATGTGCCGCTTCTTGGGGTGTGAGGTCGCCGCTGAGCACGCGTTTTGTTGCCTTGGCAAGTGCCGCGCCGTATTTGGTTTCAACTTGATTGGGCGGCGGAGGCGCCAGAAAAGGTATCACCGATGCCGCTAACGAGCGTTGGCGCGCGTTTTCCCAAGCGTTTAGTTCCGCGCGGCGGGGCGGCAGGTAGCCAGCCGATTCCGTCCATCTGGAGACAAATTCGGTATCGCCCATGTAGGCCAAAAATTTCACAGCAATGCGCTGACGGTTAGAATCGGGCGTGGTCAAAGCCCACAGCCATGCGGTGCTCAAAATTGTGCGGTGTTCTACATCTGTGCCCGGAATGGGGGCGATTTGGCGCGGCTCTGGCGCGCTCAGCAGATGACCGGCGTAGGTGAGTATGAAAACATCGGCTTCGCCGCGGGATTTTTCCCACAGTTCCTTGTCGTTTTTGAATTGGAGGTTTGCGGCGCTCAGCAGGCCGTTGGCATTGGCGCTTTGCAACAGCGAAAACACCTGTGCGAGCGTTTTTTCGTCCAGTTGCGGCACGCCATCTTGGCTCTGCCAAGTGCCGCCCGCTGTTTTGTACAAGGCGAGGATGGCGGTTGCGCGTTGGTCGCCCAAGGCAATTCGCCAAGGCTGTTTCGCTTTTAGCCACTCATCCCAAGTTTGTGGTGGGGATTTGACGGTTTGAGGGTTGTACGCCATTCCAAAGGCATCGCCTGCAAACGGGACGCCGTAACTGACGCTCTGGACGGCAGCCATTTGCTGGGCGTAGCCGAACCAATCGCCTGTGCTGAGCGGTGGGGTGAAGGCGTTGTCCGGCAGTGGGAAGGCCAAGCCGTTGGCTACTGCTTCTTCCATTAGGTTGCGCGGCATGAGGACCACGTCGGGCACCGC
>JALUBW010000008.1 GCA_027044735.1 Anaerolineales bacterium | reverse complement strand
CGTTCACACAAGGCTTTCCAAGCGCTCAACCCATTCTTGGATGATGTTGAAGCCGCCTTGCCAAAATTCGGGCTTGGAGACGTCCACACCCGCCTCGGCGAGCATTTCCATCGGGGGTTTAGAGCCGCCGCTCGCCAGCAAGTTGAAGTAGCGGGGGATAAAAGTCTCTCCTTCCTCTTTATACTGCCTGTAAAGCGCGAGCACCAGCAACTGCCCAAAAGCATAGGCGTAAACGTAAAACGGTGCGTGGTAAATATGCGGGATAGAAATCCACTCCCAGCGGAATTCGTCGCTCAGTTCAACCGAATCGGCGAATTGGTCGCGCAGGTTTTCCATGTAGGCATTTGCCAAATCGTTGACCGAAGCACCTTGGCGGATGGCATCGTGAGCCTCAATTTCAAAGAGGGCAAAGTAAGTCTGCCGCATAATGGTGGCATAGTTGTCGTCAATCTGGCGGAAGAGGATCTCGCGGCGCAAGTTTTCGTCCTTTTCCTCCTCCAAAAGCATATCAACAAGAAGCATTTCGCCGAAAGTGGAGGCCGTTTCGGCCAGCGGGAGCGGCGCTTGCTGGGTGAAAATGCTGTGCTCGGCGGCCAAAAGTGAATGCACAGCGTGGCCAAGTTCATGGGCAAGCACGGAAACATCCTCAACGTGCCCTTGGTGGCTGGTAAGCACCCAAGGTGTGAGGTCGGGCGTGATGGTGGCGCAGAAAGCGCCGCCGCTTTTGCCTTTTCGCACTTCGCTGTCAAGGTGGCCTTCGGCAAGCACACGCTCCGCCAATTCCGCCATGCGGGGGTGGAAGCGGCGGTAGGCGCGCATCACCAGTTCCACCGTTTCGCCAAAGTCGTAGGTCTTGTCGGATTTGGCGACGGGGGCATAAATGTCGTAGCGGCGCAGGCGCTCCATACCCAGCAAGCGGGCTTTGAGGCGGAAAAAGCGGCGGAAAACCTCGGCGTTGGAGCGCGAAACATCCAGCAAAGTTTGAACCACCTCATCCGGCAAGTGATTGTGCAAGTTGCGCACCGAAATGGGGGTAGGATATTTGCGCAGGGTGATGTTTTCGTTGTACCAATCGCGCGCTATGTTTTGGTAAATCTGCCCCAAGATGGAAGAATCGTTGCCGTAAACGCGGTAAAGTTCCTGATAGGCCGCGGCGCGCAAGTCGGGGTCGTGATGATGGACGTAAACCGAGAGTTCGCCGCGGGTGAGTTGCTTTTTCTCGCCGTCAACCTCAAGTGTGAATGTATAGCGGTTGGTGATGGCACTGTAGAGGGTGATGAGCGCTACGAAACCGGTGGAATCCTTTAGATTGATAACCTTCTCCTCCCCCTCCGAAAGGGTGTAAGGGCGGAAAAGGCGCAATTTCTCAAGGTAATAACGATAATCGCCGGCGTTTTTCATCAAGCGGACGGCGTTTTCATCATCCAATTGCTTCCACCAAAGTTTGAAAAAGAGCAGCCGGTTTTCCAACTCGGTCATTTTTTGGTGCATTTGCCCAATCAAGTTCTGGGCTTCGGGATTTTGAGTATCCTCCGAAAACCAAAGTTGGGCATAGCCGTAAATGCGGCTGGCAAAGCGCTCCAAATCCTCAAGGTTGTGGAGCATTGCCATAAACTCATCTTCCGAAATATCGGGCTTGAGTTTAGAGCGATATTGCTCAAAATTGGCGACTTTTTCATCAAGTTTTGCCAGAGCAGCCAGCGCCTCTTCCGGCGAAGAAAACAAATCTTCCAAACTCCAGCGGGTTTG
>JALUBW010000007.1 GCA_027044735.1 Anaerolineales bacterium | reverse complement strand
ACACCGGGCAGACCGCGGTGTTCGGCTCCGCGGTAGTGGAATCCACCACCGGGCAAGCACAAAACATCTTGGATTTGGTGTTCAGTTCGGCATGGATTTCAAGGCCGATGACGGGTTCAATTTCCATGGTACTGCCTCATTGTTAGTGTACTGCACGCTTTGAGCAATTTCCCTGCCTGAATCACGGTTTAGGAGCATACACCGCAAAGTCGTCAAAACTTATCTCGGTGCCGGGAGTGTCAAACGTGCCTGCAATGAGCCCAACATCGCCGCCCTTGGTAATGCTGGTGTCGTGAACTTTGGCAAGCAACTTGCCGTTTACCCAAAGCGAAAGGGTGTCGTGCACGCAGGCAGCGCGTAAACGCACCGTCACCGCCCCTTCGGGGATGCTGTCGCTGTATTCCAGAGACTTGCTGCTCAGCAAAATTTGCTTCCCTTTGAATTCCTTACCAATGCCGTAATAGCCATCGCTGCTGATAACGAAATAGTAAAAATTGTCCTTATTTTGGTAGCGGCAGATCAGGCCAAAGTCATTGTCATCCGGGCCGCCAACTTTCAGCGCTTTCACCTCCACTACCACATCTGCCGGGAACTTCCTGCTCGGATTAGCCCAAACATCGGTCTGCTCTTCCATAACCTTGATGTGGTAAGTACCGTCGGGGAAGTAATCGGTGATGGCATCGTCGCCGCGGTAAACATCCCAACCACTGCTGTTATCCGAAAAATCGTCCACAAAAAGCACTTTGCCGCCGGGCTTTTGGCTGCTTTGAGGTGTCGGTGAAGCCGTCCCCTTTGGGGAAACATAGGCCGTCAAAGGCGGCAGCGCCCCTTGCGGCGGAGGCGTGGTAACTACCAGATTGTCAAACTGCACCACAAATCCCGCTTCATCACCTGTGCCCGCGAGCACCCCCACATAATCTCCGGCAGAAAAAGTGTCATCTTCCAAAACATCAAGCCATTTGTCGTTTATCGCCAAGCCGAGTGTATGGCCTGAGCAAAATGCGGTAAGGCGGTACACCTTGTCGGGATCCAGAGAGGAATACGGCTCAGGCATCTCCGTCCACGGCACAATATCTTGGATGTCGTTATTCACCATTTTCCAGATTGAATAATCACCGGCTTCGGTAACTTCAAAGCCGTAAAAGTTCCCTTTCTCATCGTCGCGACACAGCAGGCCAATTTCGCCTTCACCGGTAGACCGCACAATTTGTGCATCAACACTGACCACAGCATCGCTCGCCCCGACATCGTACTCGCTCCAAATGATGTACTGCGGTGAGGTAACCTCTATGCGATACCCGCCGTTAGCATAAAAAGTTTTGCCGTGGGAAGATTGGTATTTCCGCCAGTTGCCGTTTTTGGCGTCGTCAAAATTATCGCTGAAGATGACTTTTGCGGGGGGTAAATTAGAAACCGCCGTGGGGGAAGGAGCAGTGGTAGGGCGAGAGGTGGGCGTAAAAGTAGGGGTAGGGGCGGAAGTTGCGGTGCTTGTGGCCAAAGGCGTAGGCGTTGCTGCCGCAGCCGTAGTAGGCGAGGGAGAAGCCTTTTGAGGCAAAGCCGTCGGCAAGGCCGCAGTGGCGCTGCGCCCACTTTGCACTCTGTCCAAATAGTAGGCCTTAAAAAA
This sequence comes from Anaerolineales bacterium, assembly GCA_027044735.1. Taxonomy (GTDB): domain Bacteria; phylum Chloroflexota; class Anaerolineae; order Anaerolineales; family DRMV01; genus JALUBW01. Next base: position 20,040 of record JALUBW010000007.1, on the reverse strand, counting down.
CACTCCCCCGATTGCCACCAAGCCGCAAAACGCCAACAGCAAAACTACAACGCATCCTATTGCTAACTTGTTGCTTTTCATCAAAGCCTCCAGTTATAAAGGCGCGCCCGCAGGCGACTCAAAGGTTATAGCGAAAAGCATTACTGCCAAAAGCGTTACACCCCCGCCACGCCAAATAGCGGCAGCCGCTCTCATTATACCAATTTGGACGGAGCATGGGGTGCAGCAAGCCTACTTTTCGGTGCGTTTGGCTTCTTCCCAAAGATCCTGCATTTCAGCCAGATTCATAGAAGAAATGGGGCGACCTTGACGGCGCGCCTCATCCTCTATTGTCTTGAAGCGGCGGCGGAAGCGGGCATTGGTAGCGCGCAACGCCTGCTCCGAATCCACGCCGTACCAGCGGGCGAGGTTGGTAACCACAAAAAGCACGTCTCCCAGTTCGGCTTCGCGCTCTTCGGGGGTCTTTGCCTGCCGCAGTTCCTCCTCCTCCTCGGCCAACTTAGCCCATACATCCTCAATTTTTTCCCATTCAAAGCCTTCTTTCACCGCCCGCTTTTGCACCTTATGCGCCTCAACCAGCGCAGGCAAGCCTTTCGGAATGTCGTCAAAAATGCTTTTCGGAGCGGCTTCCTCCCCTTTCTCGGCCTTTTCTGCCCGCTTTATCTTCTCCCAATTCCGCACCACCTCATCCGCGTCGCGCACTTTCACCGTGCCGAACACGTGCGGGTGCCGCCGCACCATCTTCCGATGGATTTCTTGGAGCACCTCGGTCATCGTAAACTCGCCTTCCTCATAGGCAATTTGCGAATGGAGCAGAATTTGGAGCAAGATGTCGCCCAATTCCTCCTTCAAAGCCTCCCAATCGGCATTGTCAATTGCCTCCAGCGCCTCATAAGTTTCTTCCAGTAGGTATTTGCGGAGCGAGCGGTGGGTTTGCTTGCGGTCCCACGGGCAACCGTCGGGGGCACGCAGGCGGGCCACCACCTCTTGAAACGCCTCAAACGAAGAATCGGGGGAAAGGGCGGGCAAGTAAAGCGAGGTCAAAAGCCCAATTTCGGGGTCGCGGTCAATTTCGTAGAGCGGCATCCAGCGCACCTGCTCATTTGCCGTCCCAGCGGCGTGGATAAGGGCGACGCGGTGGTCATCGGGGTAAACGCTCATCAGCGTAAGTTTGACCTCCGAAGCCACCATGCGGTCGTAGAGTTGCGCGACCAGTGCGGGCGCGCTCGGCGGGAAGGGCGGCACATGCAAAGCCGCGATTTCCAGCGCATCCACAAGGGCGGTGTGGGGGTAAAGGTCGCGGCCGATGGCGCGCGCGGTCGGCTCAACGAAACTCAGCCCTTCCACCACCCGCACGGGGATTTTAGCGGCACGCGCCCGCTCCACAATCGCCGGCACGGTCGCCTCGGCGACAAACGGATGCCCCGGCACAGCATAAATCACGCCATCAGGGCGTTTGCCGAGCCTCAACACTTCCTCCACAATGGCGGCATACACTGCCTCAAACGAATCCTTTTCCTCGTAAAGGCGGTCAAAAGTGTGCACCGCAAGGCTCGGCGGGAAAGCCCGCACGGTCGGGTGCTTACCGGTGCGGAGATAAACCTCCTGCGCCGCCGAAAGCACCTCCCAAGCCTCGCGGGTCAACTGCGCCGGATTGCCCGGCCCTAAGCCGAGAATGGTGATTTGGGGCATGGATGTCTCCTTAGTCGTTGGGGCGTTAGGTCGTTAGGTCGTTGGGTCGTTGGGTCGTTGGGTCGTTGGGGCGTTGGGGCGTTGGGGCGTTGGGGCGTGAAGTCGTTGGGTCGTTGCGTCGCAGGTAGAGCGGAAAAACCACAGAGGACACAAAAGCACAACAGAAAACACAGAAATTTACAGAGGACACAGAAAAAATCTGTGCTAATCTGTGGTTTTATCCTTGGCGTCATTTGCTTCCTTGGCGCCCTTGGCGTTAACCTCTTTGCGCTCTCTGCACCTCTGCTTTCTCTGCGTCTTTGCGTTACCATCCACCGATTGACACAGATTTACGCCGATTGAGTGAAAAACCACAGAAGACACAGAAATTTACAGAGAACGCAGATTTTTTCTTTGCGCTCTTTGTTTACTTTGCGTCTTTGCGTTAACCTTAGCGTCCTTGGCGTTACCACCCGCAGATTTCACAGAAAAATCTGCGCTAATCCGTGCAATCTGTGGTTTCAACCACCAAAACAGAAAACCGCGACACGCCTCCTCTCCGCGCAGAGAACGAAGGGAAGCGGGCCGCGGTTGCGAAATTTCGCTGCAAAGGATTTAGCGTTTGGTGTAGGTAGGGGCTTTGCGGGCGCGCTTGAGACCGGGCTTTTTGCGCTCTTTGACGCGCGGGTCGCGCGAAAGCAAGCCATGCTTTTTGAGCGTAGGGGCAAACTCGGCATTATATTCGGCAAAAGCACGCGCCAATCCAAGGCGCACCGCGCCCACCTGCCCGGTGACGCCGCCGCCCTTGACCAGCACGGTAACTGTGTATTTGTCGCGCGATTCACCCAAAACCGCAAAGGGCTTCAGCACGTCTTCGGCGTCGCCCAAACGGGGGAAGTACTCTTCTAACGGGCGACCGTTGATGATGAACTCACCCGAGCCGTTCATCAGGCGGACGCGCGCCGTGGCTTCCTTGCGCCGCCCAACACCTTCGTAATAACGAACATCCATAAAACCTAACCTCCTTAGGTGCCCAAACTAAAGTTCCACACGGCGAGGATTCTGCGCCGCATGGGGATGCTCGGGACCAGCATACACTTTCAACTTGCGAATCAGTTTGCGCCCATAGGAATTCTTGGGCAACATTCCCCAAACCGCATCGCGGATAACGCGTTCAGGGTAGCGCTGCAACTGCTCGCGCAAAGTTACCGAACGCAAACCACCCGGGTAACCGGAATGGCGGTAGTAAATTTTTTGGTCTAACTTGCGGCCGGTAACCCGCACCCGCTCGGCGTTGATAACCACCACGTAGTCACCGTTATCCACACCGGGGGTGTAGTTTGGCTTATGCTTGCCCAACAACAAAGCGGCAATCTTGGTAGCCAAGCGTCCAAGGGTTTGGTCGTTGGCATCAACCAGAAGCCACTCACGCGTTGTTTCGGATGGTTTCGGATAATAAGTTTTTTCCACCGTTTACCTCTCCAAACAGAGTTCCGGGGTTTACGCCACCGGAGTTTTGCAGATTCAGAACAACAAGCCCTGAGGGGCAATTTCAGCGCTTTCGCACCGAGCCAAATCCTCGGAGGTATAGCACACACTTTCCAAAAACAAACCGTTTGGCGGCGCTAAAGCCGCCAGCGGGTTGGCAGGGGGGCTCTCCAATGCCCGTTTCAGTTCCTCAAACGAGCGCCTGCCCTGCCCGATTAGCACCTGCAAGCCGACCATGCGCCGCACCATACGGTAAAGGAAGGCATCTGCCGCCACCTCAAAAGCCCAAACTTTCGGGGCAATGCGACGCCAGCGCGCCAGCCTCACCGTGCGGATTGTGGTGCCGTTTGGCAGTGGCGGCGTGCCAAAAGCGGAAAAATCGCGCCTGCCGGGCAAAAGCGCCGCTGCCTGCGCCAGCAAGCCTTCATCCGCCGGAGGCCACACACGCCACGCAAAGCGCTCGGCAAACGGGTTGCGCACGGGGGCAAAAAACAGGCGGTAAACATAGCGGCGGGCAAGCGCATCGTAGCGCGGGTGAAAGCCATCCGGCGCGAGGCGGAGTCCGCGCACGACCACGTCGGGCGGCAAAAGGCTGTTGAGGGCGCGCATCAGGCTTGCTTCATCGTGCCGCCAGTTCAGCCCAAAAGCGATCACCTGCCCGCGGGCATGCACGCCGCTATCGGTGCGCCCCGCCGCCAAGATGGACTTTTCAGCCCAACCCAGCCTGCGCAGCGCTTTTTCAACCTCGCCCTGCACCGTGCGCCCCCGGCTCTGACGCTGAAAACCGAGGAAATCGGTGCCATCGTAGGCGAGAACGGCTTGGTAAAGTGCCATGAAAGTTGCGTGCTATTCCTCAACCAGTTCCAACAGCACCATTTCGGCGCCATCGCTGAGGCGAGGGCCGAGTTTCAAAATGCGGGTGTAGCCGCCCGGGCGGTCTTCGTAGCGCGGGGCAATGTCGTCAAAAAGTTTGTTGACAACGTTGACCTTTTCTTCCTCATCGCCGATGTAAACACTGCCCAAACGGGCGGCCACCAACCGGCGAGCATGCACCATCTTTGCGCCTCCGGCAGCATTGCCACGCTTGGCAATGGTTATCAGGCGCTCGGCCTCGCCGCGAATGGCATCGGCCTTGGCGCGGGTGGTGCGGATACGCTCATGGAAAAACAACTGCTTTATCAAATTCCGCCGCAAAGCCTTGCGGGCATCTTTTGAGCGGCTAAGTTTCTTACCGGCAACTTTGTGTCGCATCGTCTATCACTCCGTTATGCGCTTTGGGCTACTTTTCCTCTTTTTCTTCAGGCAAAAAGCCCTTTTCGCGCATTTTAGTCAAAAGTTCATCAAGGCTTTTTTCGCCGAAATTGCGGATAGAAAGCATAGCATCTTCGCCCTTGCCCAGCATATCCAGCACTTCGCCCACGGTGGTAACGCCGGCGCGCCTGAGCGAGTTGAAAACGCGCACCGAAAGGTCAAGTTCCTCAAGAGGAGTTTCCATTGCTTCGCTAGTGAGGCCAGTACCCCACGAACGAGGTTGCTGGCTAGTGGGCTTGGGGCCAAGGGCAGATTCCTCCACGCCGGCAATGTAGCCAAAGTGAGAAACCAAAATCTGAGCGGCCGTTTTGAGCGCCTCTTCGGGCGTAATGGTGCCGTCAGTCCAAATTTCCAGCAAAAGGCGGTCGTAATTCGTGCTACGGCCGACGCGCGCCGAGCCAACTTCCCAATTCACCCGTTTGACTGGGCTGAAGATGGCGTCAACCGCCAATTCGCCGATAGGGAGTTGGCGGTTACGCTGTTCGGCAGGGGAATAGCCGCGCCCGCGCTCAACCGTCATTTCCATTTCAACGGTGGCGTTTGGGTCGTCAACGGTAAAAAGGTAAAGTTCGGGGTTGACGATTTCCACCTCGGGCGGGGCAACGATATCTGCCGCGGTAACCACACCCTCGCCGCGCACCTCAAGATACAGGCGGGCGGTATCCACATCGTGCAGTTTGAAGCGCAACTGCTTGAGTTGGAGTGAAACCTCCAACACGTCCTCGCGCACGCCGGGGATGGCGCTGAATTCGTGCAACACATCCGAAATGCGCACCGAGGTAACAGCCGCGCCTTCCAAAGAAGAGAGCAAAACACGCCGCAGCGCGTTGCCCAAGGTAACGCCGTAGCCGCGCTCTAACGGGCTGATGACGAAGCGGCTGTAGTTCAGCGCCTCCAAATCCCGCTCAATCCGCGGAGTTACCATATTTCCTAAACCAACCACAGTTCACCCCTTCCTCAACGAACAGGGTTTAGCGCGAGTAGTATTCCACGATGAGTTGCTCGTCAATGTTGCTGTCAATTTCACCGCGTTCAGGAAGGCGCTCCACGCGCCCGGAAAAAGAATTGAGGTCGCGGCTCAGCCATGCAGGCGGGGTTTGCTTTTCCGCCCACGGGGGCAAAATTTGCTTGAAGTAGTGGCGACGGCGGGATTCAGGCCGCACTTCCACCACGTCGCCCGGGCGCAGCAGCATAGAGGGCACATCCACACGGCGTCCGTTGACGGTGAAGTGCCCGTGGCTGACCAATTGCCGCGCCTCAGCGCGACTGCGGGCATAACCCAACCGAAAGACCACGTTATCCAGCCGCGATTCCAAAATTTGCAACAAATTCAAACCAGTCATGCCGCGCTGTTGCAAAGCCACTTCGTAGTAGCGGCGGAACTGCCGCTCAAGCACGCCGTAAATGCGGCGTGCACGCTGCTTGGCGCGCAACTGCTTGGCATAGTCCGAGGCACGCCCCCGCCTAAAGCGGGCGGTACGCCCGTGCTCGCCGGGCGGGTAGGGGTGGCGCTCCATCGGGCATTTGCTGGTGAAGCACTTTTCGCCTTTCAAAAACAGTTTTTCGCCTTCACGGCGGCATAGTTTGCATGCAGGACCCAAATACTTAGCCATAGGTAATCCCTCAATCCCAAGTTAGACACGACGTTTTTTCGGGGGACGGCAACCGTTGTGGGGGACGGGCGTCACATCCGAAATGGAAAGGATTTTGAGTTGGAAAGTCTGCAAAGCGCGCAGAGCGGCGTCGCGCCCGGGGCCGGGGCCCTTGACGAAAACGTGCGCTTCTCTCATGCCCATATCTATAGCGGCCTTGACGGCCTGCTCGGTCGCCAAACGGGCGGCAAAGGGGGTGCTTTTGCGCGAGCCTTTGAAGCCCGCGGTGCCGCCGCTTGCCCAAGTGACAACGTTGCCGTGCTCATCGGTCACGGACACAATGGTGTTGTTGAATGTAGCATGAATGTGAATATGCCCACGCGGCAGATGCCGCTTCACTTTGCGGGCGCTGCTGCGCCGCCGAGAACGAGTGTTCCTCGCCATAGGCTTCACGTCTCCTTAGCAAAATCAAATGAACGAAATCAAATGGTAGCGGGACAAACTGCCCGGCTGCCGAAATTACTTCTTCTTAGCGCCACGCCGCCGGCCGCGACCAGCAACCGTTTTCCTCGGGCCTTTGCGCGTGCGCGCGTTGGTGCGCGTGCGCTGACCGCGCACGGGCAAACCCATGCGATGGCGCAAGCCGCGGTAACTGCCGATCTCAATCAGGCGCTTGATGTTCATCTGCACCTCGCGGCGCAGATCGCCTTCCACCTTGTAGTTGCTGCTGATAAACTCACGCAGACGCGCAATTTCCTCATCCGTGAGGTCTTTGGTGCGCGTGTCGGGGTTTATCTGCGTGGCGGTCAAAATTTCCTTTGCCCGCGAGCGGCCAATGCCGTAAATGTAGGTCAGGGCAATTTCAATTCGCTTATTCCGTGGTAAATCTACGCCTTCAATACGCGCCATTGTGCTACCCCTGTCGTTGTTTGTGTCGTGGGTTTTCGCAAATCACATACACGCGCCCTTTGCGGCGCACAATCTTGCATTTTGAACAGCGTTTTTTTACAGATGCAGAAACTTTCATTTTGTACTCTCCTTGCGGACTCTTTCCATAGCCGGCGAAGTCACGATTATACCAGCGCAGGACGTTTCCGTCCAGCATTATATCAACGGGAGCACTAAAGATGTGTTGAAACAGGCGCTCACAAGTGTAGACACCTTATCCAGCCCTCACCCCACTTTGGCTCGCTGCGCTCGCCGTTTCTCCCCTCTCCCACTGGGAGAGGGGAGAAAGCCGCCGTTAGGCGGCTTGAGGGGTGAGGGCGAAGCAAGGTGTTTCTCAACAACCTTTTAGTGCTCCTGCTTAGAAGGCCCCTTCTGGGGGCTGAAACGGATAGCCTTCGCAGAGGGTGAGGATAAGCGGGCCATCCTTGGTAATGGCGACCGAATGCTCATAGTGGGCGGTCAGGCTGCCATCGGCAGAAGCCACCGTCCACTTATCGGCCAACACACGGGTTTTAGGGGTGCCTACCAGCACCATGGGTTCTATCGCAACCGTCATCCCAACCCGCAAAAGCACGCCGCGGCCGGGCTTGCCGTAATTGGGCACTGCCGGGCCTTCGTGCATGTTGCGCCCGACCCCGTGGCCGGTGTATTCGCGGGTAAGGTGGTAGCCGCGCGATTCCACATACTGCTGGATTGCCGCGGAGACATCCCCAACCCGATTGCCGGCTCGCAAGCGCGCAATGCCGGCGTAAAGCGCCTGCTCGGTCACCTTCAAAAGCCGTTGGGCTTCGGGAGAGATTTCTCCTACGCCCACGGTGAACGCCGAATCGCCAACATAGCCCTCAAAAACCGTGCCGCAGTCTATGGAAACAATGTCGCCTTCGCGCAAAATGCGGTCGGGGCGGGGAATGCCGTGCACCAGTTCATCATTGATGCTGGCGGTGATGGTAGCGGGGTAAGGATAAGGCCCCGGATAGCCTTTGAAAGCAGGCTTTGCACCGTTGCTGCGGATAACCTCTTCGGCTATGGCGTCCAGTTTGGCGGTGCTCACGCCCGGCCGCACGGCCTTCCAAACTTCCATCAACGCCAGCGCGTTGATGCGCCCCGCTTCGCGCATTATCTCTATTTCGGCGGGGCTTTTGAGGACTATCTGTCGGTCCCAACTCACTGCGCTTTCACCTCATCCGGTAGAGCATTCCACAGGTCTTCGGTGACCTTTTCTATCGGCTGATTGCCGTCAATCTCTACCAGCAGGCCGCGCGCGCGGTAAAAATCTATCAGCGGTGCGGTTTGTTCAAGATAAACGCGGATGCGATTTCGCACTACTTCTGGTTTATCGTCTTCGCGCTGGTAAAGTTCCGAGCCATCGTAATCGCAAATGCCGGGCACCTTGGGCGGATTGTACTTTTTGTGGAAAATGTGCCCGTTAGCCTTGCACACCAACCTGCCGGAAAGGCGATCTACCAGTTCCTCTTCGGGCACTTTGATGAAAGGAACGGCCACCACCTTGCCGCCGAGTTCGGCGAGCATTTCGTCAAGCGCTTTGGCTTGGGCGGGTGTGCGCGGGAAGCCATCCAAAATTGCGCCCTTAGCGCAGTCGGGGCGGCTCAGGCGCTCTTTTATCATGGCGATGGTGACATCATCCGGCACAAGTTCGCCCTTGCTCATGTATTTCTGCGCCAGTTTGCCCAGTTCGGTTTGCTTTTTCAGGTTCTCCCGAAAAATATCACCCGAGGAAATATGGGGCAAACCGGTACGCTTGGCAAGTATCTCGGCTTGCGTTCCTTTCCCGGCGCCCGGAGCGCCCAAAAGCACTATGAACGATGCCATTTTCACCTCCCGATAAATTCGGGCGGAAAGGTTTGCCAAAAAGGCGTTGCTTTCAGCAAACCTCCAACGCGCTTATTTCACGGGAGGGGTATATCCCCTCCCGTGAAAGTTTAGCGCACCAACAGGGTATCGGTGTAGCCGTGCAAGCGCAGTTCAGCGTCAATGAAGAAGAAGATGTCGCGCACAACACCGACCACAATGAGCAAGCCTGCCGAAGATACCAACAACAGCCCCGAGCGCCCTGCCGTTGCCAATCCGGGCACCAACAAAGTCAGCAAATAAGGCAAAACGGCCACGAAACCCAAGAAAAGCGCACCGGGGAGGGTTATCCTGCGCAAGACGCTCATCAGGTAGCGCTGGGTTTTCTCTCCCGGGGGCACGCCCGGAATTTTCGCGCCCGAGCGCTGCAACTGCTTACCGTAGTCCTGTTGCATGAACAGGACATCGGTGTAGAAGAAAGTGAACAGCACCACCATTATGAAGTATGAAAGCCAATACCAGCCGCTTGTGGGGGCAAAAGCGTTGTAAAAGGTGGTGGCGATTGAATGCACCCACGGCGTCGCCGAATTTTTGAGCGCACCGGCGATAATGCCCGGCAGCGCCAACAGCGACTGGGCGAAAATGAGCGGAATCATGCCAGCAAGGTTCACCATCAGCGGGAAGGTGCCTTTCACCGGCATGCTCATTCGCGTGCCCATCCGCCGCCCCGGATACATCACCGGCACGTTGCGCCGCCCTTGCTGGACGTACACAATCAAGAAGATCGTGGCAACCGTTACCACAATGGCGATGCTGAGGTAAGCCCAGCGGTGGGCTTCATCTGCCAACAAGCGGCCAAAGTTTGCTGGCAGCCGCGCCACGATACCGGCAAAGATGATCAACGAAAGACCTTGATTGCGCAGGCCGTATTCCGAAATCAACTCGCCCAGCCAAATGGCAAACATCGTGCCCGCCGTCATTGCCAAAATCACGGTCAAAGTAGGCAACAGGTCTGCCCCACTCCAACCGTAGTGACGCAAAACCGGCCGGCCGCCCGCAAAGGCCGAGAATAGGCTGATTTGGCCTATTGCCTGCAAAGCCGCCATCGGGATGGAGAGGATGTAAGTCCAACGCTCCATCCATTTTTGCCCTTCGCGTGGGTCATCCTCCATCCGGGCTTTCCACGAGGGGATGATGGGCACAAGGATTTGGAGGATGATTTGTGCCGTGATGTAGGGGTAAACGCCCATTGCCAGCACCGAGAAGCGCGAAACCGTACCTCCCGAAAGCATATCCAGCAAGCCCAGAAAAGCGCCCTGAGCGCCGCCTGCGTTCAAGATGCCGCGCAAAACGTCGTACCTCACTCCCGGCACCGGCACGTGCGCCGCGAGGCGGTAGATTATCAAGATGCCCAAAGTGAGAAGCAGTTTGCGGCGCAGGTCGGGGGCAGTCCACAAATAACGCCAAGCCGAACTTTTCATGCGAGGCTCCTTTTAGCGCAAATGGGGGCTAAAACGGCAAAACTTCCACCGAACCACCGGCTGCTTCAATTTTGGCGCGCGCGCCTTTTGAAAAGCGGTGGGCTTTCACCTGCAAAGGCACCGAAATTTCGCCGCATCCCAAAATCACAATGGGCTTTTGCAAGTCTTTCACAATGCCCTTTTCAAGCAGGGTTTCGGGGGTAATCACGCTTTCGGCAGGGAAATCGGCAAGGCGTTCAAGGTTGACTTCGTAGTATTCAACGCGGTTGATAGGGGTAAAGCCGCGTTTGAAAGGCAAACGGCGGAAAAAGGGCAGATTGCCGCCCTGATGGTAAAGGCGGGTGCCGCCGCCGCTGCGAGCGCCTTGGCCTTTGGTGCCGCGCCCGGCGGTCTTGCCCTGCCCGGCGGCAATGCCGCGGCCTACGCGCTTGCGCTTTTTCGTCGCTCCCTTGTTGGGGCGCAAATCGTTCAGTTTCATCACGCCTCCTCCTCCACTCGTACCAAGTGAACAACCTTAGCCACCATACCCCGAATAACGGGAGTGTCTTTATGCACCACGGTCTGTTGCATACGGCGCAAGCCCAAGGCGCGCAAGGTGGCCTTTTGGCGTTTGGAGTAGCCTATGGGGCTTTTCACCAATGTAATGCGCAGGGTTTTATCACTCATGGCGCTTCTTCCTCCGGTCCCAGAAAGGCAAGACCTCTTCGGGCTTCTTGCCGCGCACGGCGGCGATTTCTTCCACCGAGCGCAGTTTTTCCAGCGCCTGCATGGTGGCCTTTACCACATTGAGCAGGTTGTTGCTGCCAAGCGATTTGGTGAGGATATCGCGCACGCCCGCGGCTTCAAGCACGGCGCGCACGCCACCACCGGCAATCACGCCGGTACCGGCAGACGCCGGTTTGAGGAGCACCCGCGCCCCACCGACCTCACCGATCACTTCGTGCGGGATAGTGGTGTCGTAAAGGTTGACTTTCTTGAGGTTGCGGCGAGCGCGCTCCGAAGCCTTCCGCACGGCGTCGGGCACAGCCCCGGCTTTGCCGATGCCGATGCCTACTCGCCCGCGGCGGTCGCCCACAACAACCGTGGCGCGGAAGGTAAAGCGGCGACCGCCCTTGACCACTTTCGCCACGCGGGCAATTTCTACCGTGCGCTCTTCCAGTTCTTCCATTTCTGCTTGCCCAGCAGGTTCGTATTCAGCCATAGGGTTCTCCTCGCCTTAGAATTCCAAGCCGCCGGCGCGGGCTCCATCGGCTAAGGCTTTCACCCGCCCGATGTATTTGTAGCCGCCGCGGTCAAACACTACTTTGGTGATGCCTTTTTCGCGCGCACGGGCGGCAATTGCCTCGCCGACCAAACGCGCCTGCTCGGTCTTGGTCAGACCTTTCATCTTCGCCCGCAGTTCCTTGTCAATGGTGGACGCCGCAACCAGCGTGCGCCCGGCCTCATCGTCAATTATCTGCGCGTGGATGTGCATCAGACTGCGAAACACACTCAACCGCGGGCGCTCTGGAGTCCCGTGTATCTTTCGGCGAACACGAATGTGCCGCCTAATGCGTGCCTCTCGTCGCGTCTTTTTAGCCATTTTTCATCCTCGCTCACTACACTTTGCCGGACTTACCGGCTTTGCGGCGCACCTGTTCACCCGCATAGCGGATACCCTTGCCCTTGTAGGGCTCGGGCGGGCGCACCTTGCGGATGTCCGCCGCCACTTGTCCGACTTTTTGTTTATCGTAGCCGCGCACGATTATGCGCATAGGGCGGCTTTTGGTGTCAACGTCAAATTCAATCCCCTCGGGCGGGGTAACGGTTACGGGGTGAGAAAAGCCCACGTTCAGCACCAAATTTTTGCCCTTGAGTTCGGCGCGGTAGCCCACGCCGTGCACCTCAAGCACTTTTTCAAAGCCTTTGCTCACGCCGATTACCATGTTGTTGATGAGGGCGCGGGTCATACCGTGCCAAGCGCGGTGCTGGCGCTCATCCGAGGGGCGTTCAACCACAATCACCTTTTCCTCGGGCTTGTAGGTGATTTTCATCGCCGCAGGGAAAACGTGCGAAAGTTCACCCTTTGGCCCTTTCACCTGCACATGCGTGCCCTCAACCTTTACCTGCACCCCTTCGGGCACAGGCACGGGCAGTCGTCCAATACGAGACACGTTCTACCTCCTTTCGGCCACTGAAGTCGCCGTTGGCGCTTCAGGTCGTTCCGAAATTTCGCTTACCAGATTTTGCAGATAACCTCGCCGCCAACGCCCAACTTGCGCGCCCGTTCGCTGGTCATCACACCTTTAGGAGTGCTCACAATTGCAATGCCCAAGCCGGAACGCACCCAAGGCAAGTCTTTCTTGCCTGCGTAAACGCGGCGGCCGGGCTTGCTCACACGCTCCAGCCCTTCAATAACCGGACGGCGGTGGCGGCGTTCGCCCACGTATTTCAGGCGAATGGTCAGGGTTTTGTGGCTGGGGCGGTCTTTGTCTTGGGTCACGTGGTAGCCGTCAATGTAGCCTTCCTCTTTGAGGATTTTGGCAATGGCTACCTTCATCTTAGAACTGGGCATTTCCACACGCGGATGCCCCGCCATTTGTGCGTTGCGAATGCGCGTCAGCATATCCGCAATGGGATCGGTCATTGTCATCGTTACCACCTCCGCCCGACTACCAAGATGCCTTGGTGACGCCGGGGATTTTACCCTCTAAGGCCAATTCGCGGAAACAAATGCGGCATACCCCGAATTTGCGCATGTAGCCACGCGGCCGCCCGCAAATGCGGCAGCGGTTGCGCACACGGGTTGGGTACTTGCGCCGTTTTTCGCGGTAAATCATGCTCTTTTTGGCCATTTCGCTATCCTTCCTTCTTGAACGGCATGCCAAGCAAAGCCAACAATTGCCGGCCTTCTTCATCGGTGTTGGCGGTGGTTACAATGGTAACCTCCATGCCGCGTGCTTTGTCAATTTTGTCGTAGTCAATTTCGGGGAAGATGAGTTGCTCGCGCAGCCCCAAGGTGTAGTTGCCGCGGCCGTCAAAGGCATTGGGCGAAACGCCGCGGAAGTCGCGCACACGGGGCAGGGCAACGTTCATCAGCCGGTCAAGGAACGCCCACATTTTGGCGCCGCGCAGGGTAACTTTGACGCCAATGGGACGGCCTTCACGCAGTTTGAATGCCGCAACGCTTTTGCGGGCTTTGGTCACAATGGGGCGCTGACCGGTGATGGTCATAATGTCTTCCACCGCATGGTCTATCGCCTTGGGGTTGTCTAACGCTTCGCCCAAGCCGATGTTGACCACAATTTTGGTGATGCGCGGCACCTGCATGATGTTTTTATAGCCGAACATTTTTACCAAGGCCGGCACCACTTCGTTTTTGTACTTCTCTTCCAGTCTCATTTTCGTCATGGTTGCTCTCTCCTAACCGGCCTAACCTATCACGGCGCCACAACGCTTGCAAATGCGCTCCACGGCGCCGCCTTCGCGGCGGATGGCAACGCGGGTCGGTTCACCGCACTTGGGGCACACCAGCATCACGTTGGAAATATCAACCGGTGCTTCAAATTCAATAATGCCCGGGGTGATGGTGCGCCCTTGCGCCTCCACTTGTTGTTGGTGCTTTTTGCGGATATTGACGCCCTGCACCACAATACGGCGCTCGCGCGGCAGCACCCGTATCACCTCGCCCCGTTTGCCTTTGTCGCGGCCGGCTATGACTTCAACGGTGTCTCCTTTGCGAATTTTCACTTTCACGGCACACACTCCTCACAACACTTCCGGAGCAAGGGACACGATTTTCATAAAGCCCCTTTCGCGCAGTTCGCGCGCCACCGGCCCAAAAATGCGGGTACCCTTCGGGTTTACACCGTCGTTATCCAAAATCACGGCGGCATTGTCATCAAAGCGGATGTGCGAGCCATCGGGACGACGCCATTCTTTGGCAGTGCGCACCACCACGGCTTTCACAATTTCGCTCTTTTTCACCGAGCCGTTGGGGGTGGCCGATTTCACAGTGGCGATGACCACATCGCCCACGCGGGCATAGCGCCGCTTTGAGCCGCCCATGACGCGGATAACCAGCACCTCGCGCGCGCCGGTGTTATCGGCAACTTTTAGACGAGATTCTTGCTGAATCATGCTTCCGCCTCCTGCTCAGCCAGTGCTTCGGCTTCGTCGCGGCGGGCGCGGCGCACAATTGCTTCCACCACCCAGTGCTTGGTCTTAGAAATGGGGCGACTTTCCACAATGCGCACATGGTCGCCAATTTGTGCACCGAGTTCGTCGTGCGCCTTGTATTTTTTGTGGCTGTGCACGACCTTTTTGTAAAGTGGATGCCGGAACGTGCTGCTCACCCGCACCACCACCGTCTTGTCCATTTTGGTAGAAATCACAATGCCGGTAAGACGACGACGATTATTCATTGCCTTCCTCCTCCAGTTCCCGCTCCCGCAAGATGGTGAGATAACGGGCTATCAGGCGGCGGGTGCGGCGCAGCGAGTTGGTGTCTACCAATTCGCCGGTGACCTTTTGGAAGCGCAGGTTCATCAATTCGTGCCGCGCCTCGTCTAACCGCGCCTCTATTTCTTCTGTGCTCAGTTTTCTTATCTCTGCGGCTTTCATTCTTCCTCCAATCCTTCTCGGGCGACGATTTTGGTCTTCACCGAGAGTTTGTAGGAAGCCAAACGCAGGGCTTCTTTCGCCAGTTCGTGCGACACGCCGCCGATTTCAAACATGATGCGGCCGGGCTTGACCACCGCCACCCACATTTCCACATTGCCCTTACCGGAGCCCATGCGGGTTTCAGCCGGTTTTTTGGTTACCGGCTTATCGGGGAAAATACGAATCCAAATTTTGCCGCGGCGGCGCACGTGGCGCACCATCGCCCTACGGGCGGCCTCAATCTGCCGAGCCGAAATCCACCCCGGCTCCAAAGCCTGCAGGCCGTAATCGCCAAAGTGGACTTCAGCGCCGCGCAGGGCTTTGCCTTTCATGCGGCCGCGCATTTGCTTGCGGTATTTGACGCGTTTAGGCATCAACATGGCTTTTCTCCTCTACGGCTTTGAATCTGCCGCTACTCGCTCACATACACGCCTTCGGTCGCTACAGGCGTTTTTTCTTCAACCTCGGGCAAAATTTCGCCTTTGTAGATCCACACTTTCACGCCGATGCGGCCATAAGTGGTCAGGGCTTCGGCTTTGGCGTAGTCAATGTCGGCGCGGAGCGTTTGCAGGGGCACACGGCCATCGCGCAGCCAAACGGTGCGCGCCATTTCGGCGCCTCCCAAGCGCCCCGAGACCTGAATTTTGATGCCCTTTGCTCCCTGCCGCATAGCCTGCTGAATAGCCCTCTGCATGGCGCGGCGGTATCCCACACGGCGCTCCAATTGCTCAGCGATGTTGTGCGCCACCAGGTACGCATCCAGGTCGGGGTTTTTGATTTCCACCAAGTCAACATCCACTTTTGAACCGACCATTTTCTCAAGGGCAGAGCGCAGTTGTTTGATATTAGCGCCTTTGCGCCCAATGAGAATGCCCGGCTTCGCGGTGTGGATGGTAACTTTGACCTTGGCCGGGAAGCGTTCTATTTCAATGCGAGAAATGCCGGCGCGGGGAGCGTGGTTGCGCACCAGTTTTCTCAAGGCAAGGTCTTGGTGAAGCCTTTCGGTGTAGTCTTTGCCCTCGGCGTACCAACGGCCTTCCCATGTTTTGTTGATCTTCAAACGAAAGCCAATAGGATGTACTTTGCGACCCATAACGACTCCTATCCTTATAACTCTTCTTCGCGCTCGCGCAGGATAACCGTGATATGAGAGGAGCGCCTCAGGATGGGCTTAAAGCGCCCCCGCGCGCCAAAGCGACGCCATTTGCGGGTGGGGCCTTCATCGGCAAAAATGCGGTAGATGTAAAGGTCTTCACGGTTCAAGCCAAAGTTTTCTTCGGCATTGGCGATCGCCGAAGCGATGAGTTTATAAACCGGCCGGGCGGCGGAATGGGGCAGGAATTGGAGAATATCCAGCGCCTCATCCGCTCCCTTGCCGCGCACCAAGTTGATCACTCGGCGCACTTTGAATGGCGAAATGGGAACGTAGCGCGCTTTCGCGCGGACATCTGTCGGCATGGCGACTATCTCCTCTTCTTCTTTTCAACGATGTGCCCGCGGAAAGTCCGTGTGGGGGCAAATTCGCCCAGTTTGTGCCCGACCATGTTCTCGGTGATGTAAATCGGCACGTGGCGTCGGCCGTTGTGCACCGCTATGGTGTGGCCTACCATTTGAGGGAAGATGGTGCTCGCGCGGCTCCACGTGCGGATGACTTTCTTTTCACCGCGGGCGTTCATTTCCTCAATCTTGCGAAGCAGTTTAGGGTTTACGTAAGGCCCTTTTTTCAGGGAGCGTCCCATATTTTTCTACCTCCAACCAAACTACGTGCTTTAGCGGCGCTTCTTGCTGCGGCGACGCACAATGTACTTGTCGGTCTTCTTGTTGCGGCGGGTTTTAGCGCCCAGCGTAGGCTTGCCCCAAGGCGATTTGGGGCCGGGCAGGCCGATGGGCTGCCTGCCTTCGCCGCCGCCGTGAGGATGGTCGCGCGGGCTCATCGCCGAGCCGCGCACGGTCGGGCGGATGCCCATGTGGCGCTTGCGCCCGGCTTTCCCGATTTTGATGTTGCTATGCTCCACATTGCCAACCTGCCCAATGGTGGCGTAGCATTCTTGGCGAACCAAGCGCACCTCGCCCGAGGGCAAGCGGATGTGGGCGTAATCGCCTTCTTTTGCCAGCAACTGCGCCGAAGAGCCAGCAGAGCGCACCAATTGCCCGCCGCGGCCGGGGTAAAGTTCAATGTTGTGAATCATGGTGCCGGTCGGGATATTGGCAATCGGCAGCGCGTTGCCCGGGCGAATTTCGGCGTCGGGGCCCGCCATCACCGTATCGCCCACTTTCAAGCCAACAGGGGCGATGATGTAGCGCTTTTCGCCGTCGGCGTAGTGCAGCAGGGCAATGCGGGCGGTGCGGTTCGGGTCGTATTCAATCGCCGCCACCTTGGCGGGGATGCCGCGCTTGTTCCGCTTGAAATCAATGATGCGGTAGTAGCGCTTGTTGCCGCCGCCTTGATGGCGGACAGTGACACGGCCATAAGCGTTGCGCCCGGCATGTTTTTTCAAGGGCTCAACCAATGAGCGCTCGGGCTCGGTCTTGGTGATTTCTTCAAAGGTGTAGCCCAACATGCCGCGGCGGCCGGGGGTTACCGGTTTGAACTTTTTGATACCCATCACTTCACCCCTTCAAACGCTTCAATCACCTCGCCCGGGGCGAGGGTAACAACGGCTTTTTTGTACGCTGGGCGGCGGATAACCAAGCGGCGGTTTTGCCACTGCATTTTACGCTTGGGGGGCATGTTCATCACCCGCACCTTTTCAACCGTGACGTCAAACAGCGTTTCCACCGCCTCTTTTATCATCGGCTTAGTGGCATCGGCCGCGACTTCAAAAGTGTATTGCCCCAGTTTGGTGTGCTGGTAGCGGCTCTTTTCGGTGATTATCGGGCGTCGTAGCACATCATAAATCGTAGTCATTGCGCCCTCCTCATCCTAAAAACGACTTGATAACATCCAGCGCCGCCAACGGCATCACGACTTTGTCGTAAGCCAGCAGGTCACGGATGTTGATGTAGTTCGCCACCAAAGTCTTGGCATAGGGAAGGTTGTCTGCCGATTTGGCAACGATTTCCCACTGCTCGCTGGACCTGGGGCTTTCGGGCAACAAAATCAAAGCGCTCTGCCCTTCGCCTACGAGGCGTTCAAGGGTCTCGGCCATCACACGGGTTTTTGGTGCTTCAAACTTAATGTCATCAACAACTACCAGTGCTTCTTCGGCAGCCTTGACCGAAAGGGCGGAGCGCATAGCGGCACGGCGCATTTTGCGCGGCATGTCCTTGGTGTATTTACGCGGCTTGGGCGTGTGCACCTTGCCGCCGCCGACCCACTGCGGCGCGCGAATGGAACCCTGACGGGCACGGCCGGTGCCCTTTTGCCGCCAAGGCTTGCGCCCACCGCCGGAGACTTCGCCGCGCGTTTTCGTGCTGTGCGTGCCCAAGCGTGCGTTCGCCATTTGGCGCACATACGCTTGGTGCATCAAATCGGTTCGTATGGGGGCCTCAAAAATGTGAGCAGGCAACTCCACCTCGCTCACCTTTTGGCCTTCCATGTTATACACATCCACTTTCATGGCTCTGCTCCGAATCCCAAATTATTGCTTGCGGGCCTCGCGGATGAGCACCAGCCCACCCTTCGGGCCGGGCACCCCGCCTTTGACGGCTAACAGGTTGCGCTCGGGGTCAACCAAAACCACTTCCAGCCCCATCACGGTAACGCGTTCGTTGCCCATGTGGCCGGGGCCGCGCGCACCCTTCATAGTGCGCCCGGGGGTAGAACCGGCGCCGCGTGAACCCGGCGCTCGCCAGCGGTCGGATTGGCCGTGGGTTTTAGGCCCCCCGCCAAAGCCAAACCGCTTCACGCCGCCTTGAAATCCGCGGCCTTTGCTCGTACCGACCACATCAACGCGCTCCCCAACAGAAAAACGCTCCACGGTTACCACGTCGCCTTCAGAAACATCGGGGTCTTTGACGCGGAACTCGCGGAGGTAGCGGAGAGGCGGAACGCCCGCGCGCTTCAGGTGACCCAATTGACCGCCGGTCAAACGCTTGGGGTTCACTTCTTGGAAGCCCAATTGCACCGCCGAGTAGCCATCTTTCTCGGGGCGGCGCACTTGGGTAACGTAGCAAGGCCCAGCCTCAATGAGGGTAACAGGAATTGCCAAACCTTCCTCATTGAAGATCTGGGTCATGCCGATCTTCTTTCCAATGAGCCCTTTGAACATCTCAGTTGTTCTCCTTTACTCAAAGTTTCTCGGGACTGTCGGCCTGGGCTTGAGCCGCATCATCCCGCCTTCGCGCAGTCAGCAGTCCGCCGCCGACCACAGGGGTTTGCTCCGGTGGCGAACACGGAGCCGCTCTTACGCGAAGGGAACTTGCCCTGCATCCGCACCCGTCGGGGAAGAGGCACAAACGCCCCTTCCCCGACGGCATTAGGCAGAACGCAAGCCCGCCAATTCTAACCGATTGAAAGCGGTTTGTCCACGTTTCAGAGAGAAGGTGAGCAAATTATGCAGAAGCGCCATCCCACCATCGCCCAGATTTAGAGCATTTCGCTCCTCATCAGGTAAAGGGCGAGGGCGCTCTAGAGAGAGAACTAAGCAGAATCTCTTCCACTTACGGCTTTCAAATTACAATTTGATCTCAATATCCACGCCGGCGGGCAGGTTGAGCCGCATCAGCATGTCAATAGTCTTGGCGTCGGGGTCAAGCACGTCAATCAAACGCTTGTGGGTGCGAATCTCAAAGTGCTCGTGCGAATCTTTATCAATGAAAGGAGAGCGGCGCACGGTGAAGCGCTCAATCTTGGTAGGCAGAGGCACAGGGCCGACCACGCGCGCACCAGTGCGCTCGGCGGTCTCCACAATCCGCTTGGCAGATTGATCTAAAACCCTATGGTCATACGCTTTCAAGCGGATACGAATGCGTTGCTTAGCCATCTTGACCACCTCAGTCCAAAATCTCGGTAACCACGCCGGCGCCGACGGTCAGGCCGCCTTCGCGGATGGCGAATTTGCTGCCTTTTTCCAGCGCCACCGGCTTCAGCAATTCTACCGTCATGTTCACATTGTCGCCCGGCATTGCCATTTCTACGCCTTCGGGCAACTGAATTG
>JALUBW010000006.1 GCA_027044735.1 Anaerolineales bacterium | reverse complement strand
AAACTCGGCGACGCGCAGGCGCGCCGAGTTTTTTATTGAGCCCCGGGCGCAATCCTAAAATAGAAGGGAGGTGAGACCTTTGCCGGTTACCGTGATGTTGCGACCGAATGAGTCGCCGGAGCAGTTGTTGAAGCGTTTTCGCAAGCAGGTTGCCAAAAGCGGCATCCTGAGCGCGGTGCGGCGTAAGCGGTGGTATGTTTCGCCCAGCGAACTGCGCCGTATGCAGAAGAAAAAGGCTATTCGCCGGATGCGCCGCCGTATGCGCAAAGCGCAAGAGCGGCACAAGGGCCGCTAACGCGCTTACCGCTCGGAGGAAGTTATGGCAGAAGATAAAATTGAAGTTGAGGGCACCGTCGTGGAGGCTTTGCCCGGCACCCAATTCAGGGTGAAACTGGATAACGGCCATGAAATTTTGGCTTACCTTTCGGGTAAAATGCGTAAGTATTACATCCGCATTTTGCTCGGGGATAGGGTGCGTGTGGAAATGTCCCCTTATGATTTGAGCCGCGGACGCATAGTTTACCGCTATAAACGCGCTCGTCCCCAGAGTGGCGAGAATGCTCGGTCTGCCTGACTTCCGTTCGGCGACTTTGTGTCCGCAACTATAGTTTTTAAACAGCCCTCCTCGTGTGAGGGCTGTTTTTCTGTGAGTGGTGAGGGCATCGTGGGATCCATTTTGCAAATGGCAGAGCAATGGCTTGGCTTGCGCCTCAGCGCCGAGCAGGAGGAGGCGTTGGAGTGGTATGGCGCGGAACTTTTGCGCTGGAACGAGCGCGTGAACCTCACTGCCATCCGCTCACCGGAAGATGTGCGTGTTAAGCATTTTTTGGATTCGCTGAGCGTGCTCACAGCGACGGGGTGCCTAGACGGCAAGCGCGTTGCGGATGTGGGCACGGGCGCGGGCTTTCCCGGTTTAGTGCTCAAAATTGCCTGCCCGCAGATGCGGCTGACTTTGGTGGAGGCGGTGAGTAAGAAGTTGGACTTTTGCAAGCACGTGGCGGCGAAGTTGGGGCTTGATGGGGTGGGGTTTTTGCACGCGCGCGCCGAAGATGTTGGCAGGCACGATGAGCACCGCGAAGCCTACGATGTGGCAGTGGCGCGCGCCGTGGCGCGTTTGCCCGTTCTCGCCGAGTACCTCTTGCCGTTAGTGCGCTTAGGTGGTGTGATGGTGGCGCAAAAAGGCGAATCTGCCACGCAGGAAGTGCAGGCGGCGCAGTATGCCGTCGGTGTGCTTGGCGGCTCGTTGGAGAAAATTCAAGAGGTAGAATTGCCCAGTGTGGCTGAAAGGCGCTACCTTGTGATTGTGCGCAAAGTGGCCCCGACGCCCGCGCGCTACCCCCGCCGAGCAGGCATCCCTTCCAAGCGCCCACTTGCTCCTTAGAGCCTATCCGAAAATTCTTTGTGGGCGTGTCACTGCGAGGCGGCAGAGCCGCCGAAGCAGTCTCCCGCCCAGCAAGAGGGGGATTGCTTCGCCCCCGCGGGGCTCGCAATGACACCGCCACGATATTTTCGGGTAGATTCTTAGTGTTATGCATAATCAACCCGGATGTTGGGTTTAGGCTCTTCGGCAATGCCCAGTCGCATGGCTTAATCTCTCCCTACCCCCGCTACGGCGCGACCTCGCTTCCGCTCAGCCCGCCGTAGCCGCCCTCTTCCCTCCCTTGGTAAGTTCAAGGGCGGACAGCCGCCCTTGAAAACGCCATTTTTTGGAGCGCGGCGCTATTGCACTTTGACAAATTGTTACGACAATCCGAGG
>JALUBW010000005.1 GCA_027044735.1 Anaerolineales bacterium | reverse complement strand
AAGGATTAGCAGCAACCCCTACCACATTAGGCGCACCTGTGCCTACTCTTACTCCGCTAACACCCCAAACCTCGCCAACGCCTTGGTCTCAAGAAACAAGCCAAGCGCAGCAAACAGAAAATGCTGGTGGTTTAGCACCTGCGCAAACGCCAACCCCAAAACCAACCAGCACGCCAACTGCAAAGCCAACCCCCACTGAAACTGCTACCCCTACGCCAACGGCTACGGAAGGCGTTAATGCTGTAGAAAGTTATAGGGTATTCAACCAGTTAATGGATCAGGAATACGAAAACTTAAAAAAAGGCAAAACTTTTGAGTTTACAGGATCAGGAGCAACGACAATCTATAAGCAAGCAGGGCATTTTGTAGATATGCTTTTAACTGGAATGTTAGAAGATGCAACAGGCAAAAAGTTTCCTGCTGGGTTCTTTTCTGTAATCACTGATGATAAATGGGGGCCTAAGTTAAAGCCAGTGTTAATTGGGCCATTACATGCGGTTGTGATACAAAAACAGCCTATGATAATGTCAAAAGGTATTTATGGTGTGCCATTTGCCCGCAAAGCCCCGCCATTTGCATGGTATATACAAAAAGATAAAAACGGGCATATAGATACTGTTGTACAGGGACTTGGAGATACAGAAAAACTTATAGGAATAGGTGGGGATTTGGCTGGTGTAAAGAATAGCTCTGGTGATGAATATTTAGGTCTTATAAATAGCCATTCTCAAAATGAGTTCGATACATATTACATAGTACCTAATGCGAATGCAGGTGTCACTATATATGGATATAAGGTGAGTACAGTTGCAGTTCCCGATTCATCTAAGTATAAGGCTACAATTAGATCAGCAGGTAAATTTGTTTTTAATAGAGCAACTTTAGATAATTTATTGCCTTTAGATCCAGATAATTCGGATGATTATCGAAAAATAGAACAGGTATTAAAAGAAAATGGAATATATTTCTCTGACAAAAAGCAGGCTAAAGAATTCTTTAATGGTGTAGTACAAACTTATGCCAAAACAGTAGGCCTGCCTTAACAGCCTGTGCTATAATTTTATATGCAATCTATATATCCTAAACTAAATCCTATAAGATTTGGATTGTATTTTTTACTATTTCTGTCTGTTCCTGTAATTTTTATAAAATTACAAGTTTTTATACCACGTATTTCTGCTTGTACGCATTATCTTTATGAGTGTTGTAATTTGCCGAAGTGCAGTGGCGGCGATTGCTATGGCATAGCAGACCCCAATGTAGATACCTTTGAAGAATGTAAAAGTTTTTGTAAAAACCAAGTTTCAGGGAATGGGGGACTTGGCAAATACTGCTGCTCTAAATGCGCAGACCACTGCCAAGTAGATTCTCAATGCGGCTCTGGCTGTACTTGCATTGCAGATCCTAATGGTAATTATTGCTATTGCCCAGGAGGGGGCAGTGGCGGTGGCGGAGGGGGAGGCGGCGGTGGTGGCCATACTAATCACCCGCCAACCTGTTCAATTTCCTTTCCCACAGATGGTTTAGGCACAGTGTTATACGATGCCAAGGAATATTATGATTCTTCTGGCAATGTAGTTGTTCACCAGCCAACAGTAAGAACAGGTCAAATAAACACATCAGACCCGGATGGAGATAGTGTAAGTGTCCAATCTTTAACAGTCGACAGGAACTGTGCACAACTTTCGCTTAATGGCAAAATTTTTAATCTAACTCCACAAGGCCATGCAACAGGTGTAACACCTGTAGATTTAGGTAATTACC
>JALUBW010000004.1 GCA_027044735.1 Anaerolineales bacterium | reverse complement strand
GCGGCGGGTCGCAGAAAATTGGGGATGTGTTCACAAATGCCAAAATCCCGCTTCGCGCCCGCGGCCGCTGGCCTTTGCTGTGCGCTGGCGGCGAAATCGTGTGGCTTCCCCTGCTCCGCGTTGGCGAAGCGGCGCGAATTCGCCCTACGACGCGCTTGGCAGTGAATGCGAGTGTACTAAAACGGGAGTGATCGTTGGGTCGTTAGGTCGTTCGTTGGGTCGTAGGCGGAGCAGAAAAAACACATAGGACTTACGCAGTTGCCCGTAGAAGCGCTCTTTTTCATGTCATGGCGAGCCGCCATAGGCGGCTAAGCCATCCCCCAGACGGCGGGGGAGACCGCTTCGGCGGTCTACAACCGCCTCGCGGTGGCATGAAGCAGGAAAACAGCGTAACTCCTAACACAGAAGGCACGGAAGCGCCACAGAAAAGGTAGAAATTTTTTTGCGCCTCTGGGCGAGGCATTGCCTCGCCCCTACTCTGCGCCTCTGCGTTAATCTTGGCGTCCTTTGTGCCCTTTGCGTCCTTGGCGGTTAACCTCTGCGCCTTTGCATTACTATCCACAGATTGACACAGATTTGCACCGATTGAGGAAAAACACAGAAGACACAGAAACGCCACAGAAAACACAGAATTTTTTCTTTGCGCTCTCTGCGCCTCTGTTTCCTCTGCGTCTTGGCGTTAATCTTGGCGTCCTTTGTGCCCTTTGCGTCCTTGGCGGTTAACCCCTTTGCCTCCTTTGCTTCCTTGGCGTCCTTGGTGTTAACCTCTGCGCCTCTGCGTTAATCTTGGCGTCCTTGGCGTTAACCTCTTTGCGTCCTTGGCGCTTGGCAAAAACTTTCCACAGGAGCATCCAATGGGACTTTTCAAACGCAAGCAAAAGCAAAACCGCTTTATCCTCTTGCTGTTGCAACAAGCCGAACTGACGCTTGAAGGTTTCAACATCTTGCAAGAATACATGAGCCAGCCTGATGAAAAACTGGCGCAGCGTATCCGGGAGGTAGAAAAAGAAGCCGACGAGGTGCGTCGCATCCTGATTGATGAGTTGAACCGCACTTTTGTGACGCCGTTTGACCGCGAGGATATTTTTGCCCTCTCGCTCACCATTGACGATATGCTGGATTATGCCTACACCACCGTTGACGAAATGGAAATTTTCCAAGCCGAGCCAAACGACTACCTGCGGCGCATGGTGTCGCTTTTGCACGATGCGGCGATGGAAATTTACCGCGGTGTGCAACGGCTCGGCGAGCACCCCGGCGTCGCAAATGAGCACGCAGTGCGTGCTAAGGCGCTGGAAAACCGCGTGGAAAAGGTTTACCGCGAAGCCCTTGCCCACCTTTTCACCGCCCCCAAAACGCTTGACGACATTGTGGTAATGCTCAAACTGCGTGAAATCTACCGCCACCTTTCAAACGCTGCCGACCGCGGCGACGAAGCCGCCAACGTGATAGGCGATATTGTGGTCAAGTGGCTGTGACTCTAAAAAGGAACCACAGATTACGCAGAAAATAATCCACCGATTTACGCAGATTGATACCGATTGAACAACACCCAGTTACCACAGGATATACAGAAAATCTGTGTAATCTGCGTAATCTGCGTAATCTGCGGTTTCTTCTTTGTGTCTTCTTTTTGGCTGGAGGCTTTGGGATGCGTTTTCTCATTGCCGGGCTTGGCTCAATCGGTCGCCGCCACCTGCGGAATTTGCTCGCATTGGGCGAGCGCGATATCGTACTTTACCGCACCCACCGCTCCACCTTGCCT
>JALUBW010000003.1 GCA_027044735.1 Anaerolineales bacterium | reverse complement strand
CAAGCGGCGGCTTGTTGGCGCTTGCCCTTTGTGCTATGATTGGGGGGCGGGGCATACCCGCTTGTGAGGGCAACGGTGAAATCCAAAAACTTTATGCGCCTGCTTTTTTACCTTGGGCTGAACGCAGCCGTCTCCGCGTGCGTAGCGTGGGGAGTGCTGACGCTGTGGTGGCGCTCGCATGTGCCGCCGGCACCGCCGACCCCTGTCGTAGCCGTCGTGCCGCTCACCCCGACGCCCACGCCTCCGGTTTTTGTCTACACCGTCCACAGCGGCGACACGCTGAACGCAATTGCCCAACGTTTCAAAGTGCCCGAAACTGAAATTGAGCGGCTGAACGGCCTGAAGGAAGGGCAAAAACTTGCCGTAGGGCAAGCATTGCTCATCCCCGGCAGGCCAACTCCGCAGAAAATCCCCAGCGGGGCGCTAGAAATCAGCGGCGTGCTCGGCGCAGGGATTTTGGAGGATGAACACGTCCTTATCGTTTACCACGGCTCGGAAGATATTGACCTGCAAGGCTGGCGGATTGACGACGGCGAAGGGCACGAATTTGTGTTTCCGGCGCTTCGGCTTAGTCGCAACGGAGCAGTGCAAGTGTGGACTAAAGGCGGCTTGCCCAACACGGTGGTTGACCTTTACTGGGGATTGAAAAAAGCCATTTGGCAGAGCGGCAAAACCGTGGAATTGCGTTCGCCTGATGGCAGAGTGGTTGCTACCTACAAGGTGCCGTAGTTGGGAATTGTTGGGTCGTTAGGTCGTAAGTCGTTGGGTTGTTAGGGCGTTTAGACTAAAACCACAGAAGACACAGAATCACCACAGAAAGCACAGAATTTTTTCTCTGCGCCTCTCCGCGTCTCCGTTTCCTCTGCGTCTTTGCGTTCTCCTTTGCGTCTTTGCGTTACTTTCTTGGCGCCCTTTGTGTCCTTGGCGTCCTTGGCGTCTCTGCTTCCTCTGCGTCTCTGCGTTACAGGTCAAGCACATGAATTTCCAGACAATTCTCGGCGATCTCCGCGCCGCTGCCCGTTTGGGCACCGAAGAGGCGCTTGATTTAGCGTTGGAGCCGTTAGGCGAATGGGAGGACTTCCGCGCCAACCGCCGTTTGCCCGCGCCGGCGGTGCGTGAGCGGCTCGCGCCGCTTGGTGTGGCGTTGGCGGCTCGCACAGTGCCGTTGGGCTACCTGCGCGGCTTGGCAGAAGAGCCGCTGGCGGGCGCGCGGGCGATTGCGGCGGCGGCTTTGCTCCGCCGATACCTCGCAGGCGAGGAGAACGCCCTCGCTCCCCTGCGCCGCCTTGCCGCCGATCGCCGTGAGGAAGTGCGCGTTGCCATGTTGGCCGCACTTCCGCCCAAAGGGGCATTGCCCGCGGAGCGCCTGCACGCATTTTTGCGCTCCCTGCTTTCGGCAAAGCGCCCCGTCCCCGAAGCCACCGCGCTAACTGCGCTTGCCCTCTTCCCCCGCCTTGCCGCAAGCGCCCCCCAAGCAGCCTGCGCGCTCGCGGAAACCGTGGTGCGCGACGAGCGCCCCACCGCCCGCAAAGCCTTGGGCGACGCCCTGCGGGAGTGCGCTACCGCGGGCGCGGCAAAAGAAGTGCTTGCCCTGCTGAAAAATTTAGCCGCCCAAAACGCCCTTCCGGCGGAAATGGCGGCGCGCGCCCTGCGTGGCAGTTGGCACCCGCCGCTCATCCAAGAGCGCCTTGCCCTGCTGGGGGCGTTGGAGGCGAAAACTGGCGGCGCGCGCACCCTGCGCCGCACCCGCGCCGAGTTGGAAAACTTAGAAGAA
>JALUBW010000002.1 GCA_027044735.1 Anaerolineales bacterium | reverse complement strand
GGCCAACAGCGGTCGTCGTCTTTGATGGTTTTGGCGTTTTGGTGTATGCGGAAATTTGCCCACAGCCGCGGCACATAGCGTATCGGTGCAATTTTCGCCAACCGCACCCAGAGGTCGTAGTCCATTGCAAAGTAGAATGTGGGGTCTAACGGGCCTACTTTGCCCCAAAGGTCGGCGCGGAAAAACGCCGCCTGCTGGGGAATGTGAACATAGCCACGGCGCAGGCGGCGATAATCGGTCTGCGCCGCCGGAAAGCGCCCGATTACCCGCCCTTCCTCATCAATGTAGTTGGCATCACCGTAAACCATGCCGACTTCGGGGTGATTTTGCAGAAACTCCACCGCCTCGGCAACCGCGTGCGGCTCGTAGGTGTCGTCCGAGTTCAGCCAAGCGAGGATTTCGCCGTGGGCGTGGGCAAAACCCTTGTTGATGGCGTCGGTCTGCCCCTTGTCGGACTCCGAAACCCACCACGCCAGCCGGTCGGCGTATTTGCGGATGATTTCCACGCTACCGTCGGATGAGCCGCCGTCAACGATGATGTATTCAATCCGCGGGTAGGTCTGCCCCAGCACCGACCGGATAGTGTCCTCTAAAAACCGCGCTTGGTTGTAGGAAGGGGTAACGATTGAAACTAAAGGCTGTTCGTCCATACCGCAATGATAGCAGATTTTCGGCGAAAATTTGCCCCGACAGGCGTCTCGCGCCGAAATTTGGTGAGCCGCGCCCCCATCTCACAATTTAGCAGTATACTTTAGACACAGCATTCCGCCGAGGTTTCAGATGAACCCTACCGAAAAAATAAAACAAGCATTTGCCGAGTGGGAAGAAAAGGTGCTGAAGCCCGTCCTCAAGCGCTTTCCCGAGCGTAAGGAGCGCTTCACCACCTCGTCCGAAATTCCAGTGCCGCGGTTTCTCTTGCCCGAAGACCCCGACCCCGATTATCTGGAAAAGTTGGGCTTTCCGGGAGCGGCGCCGTTCACCCGCGGCGTTCAGCCCACGATGTACCGCGGGCGGTTTTGGACAATGCGGCAATACGCGGGCTATGCAACCGCCGAAGAATCCAACGCCCGCTACCGCTACCTGCTTTCGCAGGGGCAAACGGGGCTTTCGGTGGCTTTTGACTTGCCCACGCAAATAGGCTACGACGCCGATGACCCAATGGCTTTGGGCGAAGTCGGCAGGGTTGGCGTTTCGGTTTCATCGTTGGAGGACATGGAAATCCTGTTCCGCGGCATTCCGCTGGAAAAGGTTTCTACCAGCATGACGATAAACGCCCCCGCCGCCATCCTGCTGGCAATGTACATCGCGGTCGCCAAAAAGCAAGGCGCAGACATTCGCAAACTGCGCGGCACAATCCAGAACGACATTTTGAAGGAATACATTGCCCGCGGCACCTACATCTTCCCGCCCAAGCCCTCAATGCGCCTGATAACCGACACATTCAAATTCTGTGCCGAGCATGTGCCCAAGTGGAACACCATCAGCATCAGCGGCTACCACATCCGCGAAGCCGGCGCTACCGCGGTGCAGGAACTTGCCTTCACTTTAGCCAACGGTATTGCCTACGTGCAGGCCGCCGTGGATGTCGGTTTGGATGTGGACACCTTTGGGCCGCAACTTTCGTTTTTCTTCAATGCCCACAACAACTTTTTTGAGGAAATTGCCAAATTCCGCGCCGCACGCCGCATGTGGGCAAAAATCATGCGAGAACGCTTTGGGGCGCGCAACCCAAAGGCTTGGCGGCTTCGCTTCCACACGCAGACTGCGGGCTCAAC
>JALUBW010000001.1 GCA_027044735.1 Anaerolineales bacterium | reverse complement strand
CCGGAAGACATCCAAGATGTGATTTTCGGTTGTGCTTTCCCCGAAGGCGAGCAGGGCATGAACGTGGCCCGCGTGGCGCTGCTACGCGCCGGCCTGCCCACCAGCGTGCCCGGCGAAACCATCAACCGCTTCTGCTCTTCGGGCCTGCAGAGCATCGCCCATGCGGCCTTTGCCATCATGTCCGGCCAGTTGGAAGTCGCCATCGCCGGCGGCACCGAATCCATGACCATGGTGCCCATGACCGGCAACAAGTTCGCCCCCAACCCCAAACTGGCGGCCGACTGGCCCGGCGTGTATTTAAGCATGGGCTTGACCGCGGAGCGCGTCGCCGAGCAGTTCGGCATCAGCCGCGAAGACCAAGACCGCTTTGCCCTGCGCAGCAACCAGCGCGCTGCCGCCGCGGTGGATTCCGGCCGCTTTGACGAAGAGATCACCCCCCTGGAAGTGGAAATCAAGCAGGCCACCGACGACGGCGAAGTGGTGACCAAGAAGTTCGTCTTCAAGCGCGACGAAGGCCCGCGCCGCGACACCAGCATGGAAGCCCTCGCCCGCCTCAAACCCGTGTTCAAGGTGGGCGGCACGGTTACTGCGGGCAACTCCTCGCAGATGTCCGACGGCGCGGCCGCGGTGCTCATCATGTCCCGCGCCAAAGCCGAGGCGTTGGGGCTGAAGCCGATGGCGCGCTTCGTTTCCTTTGCCGTGGCGGGCGTCGACCCCGAAATCATGGGCATTGGCCCCATGTACGCCGTGCCCAAGGCGCTCAAACTGGCCGGGCTTTCGCTGGACGACATCGGTCTGATAGAATTGAACGAAGCCTTTGCCTCGCAGTCGCTGGCCGTGATTCGCAACCTCGGCCTGAACGAGGAAATCGTGAATGTCAACGGCGGTGCGATTGCCCTCGGCCATCCTTTGGGCTGCACCGGCGCGAAACTGACCACGCAGTTGGTCTACGAAATGAAGCGCCGCGATGTCCAATTCGGCATCGTGACCATGTGCATCGGCGGCGGCATGGGCGCAGCCGGTGTGTTTGAAAATTTGCAGTGAGAAAACCGCAGATGACGCAGATTTCACAGATTTTTTCTGCGTAATCTGTGAAATCTGCGGTTCACCCATTTCAAAGGAGCGTAACGATGAGCGAGATTACCGTGAAAGAATTGATGGAGCGGATGCCCAAGGCTTTCCTGCCCGAAAAGGCCAAAGGCGTGGAAGCCGTAATCCAGTACCACCTCAGCGGCGAAGAAGGCGGTGACTGGATCATCACCATCAAAGACGGCCAGTGCACCGTGGAAGAGGGCATGGCCGAAAACCCCACCCTCACCTTGGAAGCCGACGCGCAGGATTACAAAGACGTCATCCTCGGCAAACTGGATGGCATGGCCGCCTTCATGCAGGGCAAGTTGAAGTTGAAGGGCAACCTCAACTTGGCCATGAAGTTGACCAGTTTCTTCAAGATGCGCTAAAAAGGTAATTACCACCCGGAAGCGTTGCGGATAGCCTTATGCCTGCAAATCCTCACACAGGGAACACGGAGAACACAGAGGAAACGGAGCATATTTCCCTTTGCAAGCACTTTTTGGAGCGCTGTGCTTTGGCAATGCTTTGGAAAGCGGTGACTCGGCGCCGCAGCCCGAAGAAAATCTGCCGCCAAAGGCGTTTTGCTATCACTTAGGTAATTACCTAAAAATCCAATAAACACCGTGTAGGCAGAGGACGCGCTTTCGGCGTCCTCTGCGCTTTTTAGGCGTGGTGCGGTTGGCTCTGCCAACACAAGTGTGCTTGACATTTTCTTTCGGTTAGATTATTCTCTAACCGAAAGGAGCGGAAAATGGAATGGCAAACGGACGTGGGAACGGCTTACGACTTGTGGATGAGCCTGCATGTTTTGCACCACCCAAGCGAGTTTGGCCTGCGGCGACCGTGGGCGGCAGGGGTGAGGGCGCGCCTGCCGGAGCCTGAGCGGCAAGTGCTTGCAGAAGTTACCACCGCCATGCCTTTCCCTTTTCCTTGGGTGGCAACTCTGGGGGGAGAAAAAAGCGCCAAGCGTGCTTTAGAAGCGCTCGCGGCTTTGCCTGCTGAAAAGCGCCTGCCCGCTCTCTTCATATTGCCCGAAATGCCCGCCGAGGCGGCGGAAATTTGGCAGCGGGTGGCCGAGCGCGGC
Organism: Anaerolineales bacterium; assembly: GCA_027044735.1. Classification (GTDB taxonomy): domain Bacteria; phylum Chloroflexota; class Anaerolineae; order Anaerolineales; family DRMV01; genus JALUBW01. The sequence goes on along the minus strand of JALUBW010000001.1, from coordinate 4,601 downwards.
AAATGGAGTGAGCAAGAGTTGAAAAGGCTCCGCCCTATCTACGCGCGCCTTTCCGCAAAACAAGGCCGCAAATTCCCAATAGAAAAGCGGCTGCGTTTGTTTGCCAATTCGGCTGAAATCGGAGAGAAGTATCTCCGCGCGCTAAAAACTTACCACCGAGTTTTCTTCGCCGAGGAAGAAGAGAGGATTTTGCCCGCCTTGGAAAACGCGGCCAATACCGCCGCCAGACTGCTGGAGGGCTTGGGGCCTGAGCGTGCACTTGAAAAGTTGACTCAGGGGCTAAACCTACCCGCTGCACTCGTTATGAAAAGGCTGATTTTAGCACCCTCTTACTGGAGCACGCCGTTGATAGTGTTTCACCGCCTTAGCCCCGATACCGGCCTACTGGTGTTCGGGGCGCGCCCTCAGGGCGATTCACTTGTGCCGGGCGAAGAAATCCCCACCGCGGTCACGCGCGGGCTGCGGGCGCTTGATAACCCTACCCGCCTGCGCATCTTGAGGTATTTGGCCGAGCGACCGACCTCCCCTTCACAACTGGCGCGCCGCCTGCGCCTGCGCCTGCCCACGGTTTTGCACCACCTGCACGTCTTGCGCCTCGCCGGTTTAGTTTCGCTAAACCTCAACGAGGGGGAAAGGCTTTATTCCGCCCGCGGCGAGCAATTGGGGAAAGTGTGGGAAGTGCTCCAAGCATTCCTACAGGGCGAGCCAAGGCAGGGTGGGAAAAAGTGAGCGCCCGCTTTTCCGAGGTCGTGAGGGACGCTGCCATCGGATACTTGGCGCGCATAAGCGGCTTCAACAAAAACGCCCGTCTTTACCTGCTAAGCGCCGCCATAGCAGGTGTGGGAACCGGTGTGTTCCGCCTGCTGTTCAATCCGTATGCCCTTGCTCTTGGCTTTAGCAAAGCAAATTTGGGGGAATTTGCCAGCGCGGTGAACATGACCGCGCTTGTAGTTTCTCTGCCCTTGGGGTTGCTGGCCGATGTGTTGGGACGCAAGCGGGCGCTGATATTGCGATCCGCCTCGCTCGGGCTGGGAGTTTCGCTGATTGTTTTCTTCCACACATATTTTGCCCTGTTGGCAGGCAATGTACTGGTGGGCGTGGGGCTGAGCTTGCTGCGTGTGGTGCAAAGCCCTTTTTTGGCAGAAAACAGCACTTCAACCAACCGGCCATACCTTTTCAGCCTAACCTCGGCGACGCGCATGGCAGCCATGTTTGTGGGCAACCTCATCGGCGGAGCCCTTCCGCACTTCTTCGGCGCGCATTTCGGCATTGCCCTTTCTCAATCGGTGCGTCCCTACGTTTACAGCATCGGCCTTGCCGCCTTGGCAATATGGGCAAGCGTTTTCCCACTTTTCGCGTTGGCAGATAAAACTCCCCACCGTCATTCCAAAGCCGAAATTCTTGCCCCAATTGCACACATGGTCAAACAGCGCGGTGTCGTGGCAAAAGTGGCCGCTCCGTACCTGCTGATTTCATTCGGGGCAGGTCTCTTTATGCCATTTATGAACGTGTTTTACATGCAAAAGTTCCACCTTTCCACTGCCGAGGTGGGCACCTTGTTTGCGCTTGGGTCTCTGATGATGGGAGTAGGTTTTTTCATTGCCCCGCCTTTAGCCGACAAACTTGGAAAGGTGCGGTTGGTTGCCCTTTCGCAGGGCTTATCCATTCCGTTTTTGGCCCTTATGGGGTTCGCACCGTGGTATTGGCTTAGCGCGTTAGGCTATTTAGTGCGTTTGCTTTTGATGAACATGAGCAACCCCCAGTACAACGCTTTTGTCATGGAGCAAGTAAGCGAAGAAAGCCGCGCCCTCACCAGCAGCACGCTGAGCATGATTTGGAACTTCGGCAGGGCAATAAGCCCCCTCGCTGCTGGCTACATTTGGGAAAAATTTGGCTTTTCCCCATTGTTCGTTGGGGCAGCAGTGCTCTATTCCTTCGCCGTGGCCTTGTATGTGCCCTTCTTTTTGCTGAAGGGGAAAGGGAAACTCACCGGCTGATGCTTTTAGCGCGCTTTAACCTATTCTGAAACCAAGGATGAAATTTGCTTGGCCGCGCCTATCAGCACCATCGCAAGTTTTATCCCCTCTTTGGCGCTAAGGTTGGCCTTTTTGCGCTCCGCAAGGGCGTGGGCAACGGCCACTCCGAGCAACGCACCCGCAATGCCGCCCACAACGAGCGTGATCACGTATTCAGTCGTGTTTTCTTGGGGTAAATTCTGTTCAGGGATTGTAAGGTTTTCCTGTTCCGTGCTCATCAGTTTCTCCTCAGAGGGTATTTGTCGGTTAGGGAGCGAAAAAGCGCTGTTATCGCGGATGCAGTACTTTGAACTTTTATAATCGGCAAAGCCGATTTTACAGCCGCTTTGTCCAGGCTTTTTTGGATGTTTGTCAGGGCAACGAGGATGTTTTCAGTGAAGGAGGGGGTTTTAGCCGTTAGCCGCGCCGTAAAGTAGATGGCAACACCGAGCACGGCCAAAATCGGGAGGCCGCCCAAAAGGCAGAGCGCCGAAGCAAAGATTATTGTGAGCGAAGCAGCCTTGTGCACCCCAACTCCGCGCGGCACAAAGAATGCCAACGCTGCTCCGCCAAACAGCACGATCGCGGCGCCTGCCAACGGCAGAAAGATGCTTTTCAGCCGGTCGCGCTTGTGGGCGTTTAAGGCCGCTTGGTGAGCGCGCCGCACCTCCGTTTCTTGCTCTTCCCAAGGCCACTGCCGGGTTGGGGGCATAGCGTGTCTCCTCGTTTTGTGAGATGCCTTTATTGTACCCGAATTGTTGCCTTCCCACAGGAGGAGAATTTCAAAGGGAACGCCCATAGGCCAATTTCGGGATGCCTTTGCCGGAGGGAGCACTAAAAGATTGTTGAGAAACGCCCTTGATTTGCCCTCACCCCTCAAGCCGCCTAACGGCGGCTTTCTCTCCTATCCCACTGGGTTCAGGGGCGGACAGATGCCCCCGAAAGCGCTATCTTTTGGAGTGCGGTGCTATAGCGCCGCTTTCCAAAGCGGCAACACGTTGCCGCACTCCAAAAGAACATCCTCCGAAAAGGCAAGTGTCGGCAACAAGATTAGCGAATTCTAACTATTGCCTCGCTTTACTAAATTACCTCGTCAGTGCTAAAAGTACAACAGTTCGCTTGTTCTGCCTTTGGAGGAGATAGGACAGAGATCTGGTAGACCCCTCTCCGCCTTTGAATCCCACTGTGAGATGGGAGAAACGGCGAGCGCAGCGAGCCAAAGTGGGGTGAGGGCTGGATAAGGCTTCTACGCTTGTGAACGCCCGTTTCAACGCATCTTTAGCGCTCTCTTGCCAGAAATTCTTGCCCAGTTTGGGCTTTTTTGAGGTAAAATTGGAAGTGCCGAACCAAAGGCTTTTCTTTTGGGTATCAGGTTAGATATTTGTCTAACCTCGCTAAAAAAAGCGAAATTAACGCAGAGGCGCAGAGGAAGGCAAAGGACGCCAAGGTTAACGCAAAGACGCAGAGAAGACAGAGACGCAGAGAACACAAAGGAAAAATTTCTGTGTTCTCTGCAAATTTCTGTGTTTTCTGTGGTTTTTTCTGCCCTAATCTGCGTAATCTGCGGTTTGTTACATTCGCATGGAAAGAGAGTTTTGAATGCAAGCCGAACTTTCGTTGCACACCGAGTTTTCACCGCCGCGGCAATACCGCACATGCCGCAGGAATGCCGTCTGCTGGGTTGCCTCGCACGCGCTGCACCAGTGGCCTCTGATTTTGGTGCTGATTGCCGGAGCGTTGGGCAACGCCGCTTTGGCCGCTTATGTGCCCGTCATCGTGGGCAAGGCTTTCAACGCGGTGCTCGCCCATCCCCCGCATGTTTCGTACCTCAAGATTGCGGCAGTGCTCATCGCCGGCAGTCAGATTTTGCGCGGCGGACTCCAGTTTGCGCGCAACTTTAGTGCTGAAATGATGGCTCAGCGCATTGAGCGCGATATTCGCGACGAGTTCTACATTTCCCTGCTGGGCAAAAGCATGACCTTCCACAACTTGCAGTCAATTGGGGATTTGATGGCGCGCGCCACCAACGACGTGCGCGAGGTCAACCTGATGTTTAGCCCCGGCCTCAACCTGGTTATCGGCTCGGCAAACTTCATGATAATGCCGCTTTTGTTTGCACCGCACTACCATCCGGCGCTGGTTTTGGCACCGTCGGTTTTCATTGTGGCGTATGTGCTGATGCTCTGGCAGTATTTGCATGAACTCCGCCCGATTAGCGATGAGGTACGCGCCTCGTTTGGACGCATGAACACGCGGCTCGCTGAAGCGCTGGACGGCATTGAAACCGTCAAAGGAGCGGCACAAGAGCAGGGCGAAGCCCTGCGCTTTGGCAAGCATGCCCGCGCCTTCCGCGATGCCTTCGTCCGCCAAGGGGATGTGGAAGCGCGCTTTCTGCCTTTGCTTTTGCTCGGCGTGGTGGAGGCGCTCGGCTTGGGGCACGCCCTTTACCTTTTCCGCGCCGGCGCGCTCAACACGGGGCAGGTTGTGGGTTACTTTGGCTTGCTCCAACTTTTCGGCTTTCCCACTTTTGTTTCGCTGTTTGCCTACTCGCAGGTTTCGCTTGGGCTGGCAAGCGCCCGCCGCATT